>NZ_QLIT01000389.1 GCF_003574485.1 Facilibium subflavum | reverse complement strand
AAATGCGAATCAAGGTTTAAATTATACGCAGTATTTTTGCACCAACAATTCAAATGCTGCACACAACCTTCCAAACACATGAACCAACAATCCTTTTGTAGATCTGACTTTGCTTGCTATTTCTATGCCTGTTTTTTCCTGAATCCAATTGTTCATTGATTCCACTGGTTGTCTAATCTTAGATACCGCCATTGAGTACAGCTGATCCGCTGCATCTAAGTATTCTTGCCCTTTTCCTTTTTTAACGGGAGTATATGTGTTGGTTTCCTGATTTGCTGGATAGGCCTTGTCACCAAATTTTGTGTATTGTTTAACCTTTGGATCATTGCAAAGCAACTCATATGCCTTGCCATCATTCATTCCTGCATGAGTTAATCCAATACTCTCGGGAATAGGCATACAGCCAACTTGGTAACTTGCTAAAATATGAAGCTTAACGCCATAATAATAAAGGTTTTTAGCAGCGCAATATCCAGATTTATCTGCTAGTTCTGAGGCAATACAAGCTTTAAATCGACGATTGTTTTGTGCCATCACAATTGGCATTGAATCAACAAGTCTATGGTTTATCTGGTCATAAACAGCATGAGGTAGCCTGCCTTGATAGTATTCAAGCAGTACTGGAAAAACATCTTCTAATCTGTTTAGCCTATGGTTAAATGCAGCATAGGATGGTAGTTTTGGAAAAAGATCGCTCCAGTAGCTCTTTGC
>NZ_QLIT01000388.1 GCF_003574485.1 Facilibium subflavum | reverse complement strand
AAGGAGAAGGCTCCTAAACAGGTTCATGTAAAAGTAAAGTGGAAAAAAAGCACGGGAAATGGTGATAACGGATTAGGCAACTATAATCTAGCTCCTACATACTCAGATGATATTGCATTCGTTCCTAATGAAAATGGCATGGTTTATGCCTTATCAATGAAAGATGGTGGCGTAATATGGAAGAAAGACACAAATTCCAGCCTGACTTCTGAACCAAACACTATCGCAAATGCTGTCATTTTTGGCTCGATGAAAGGTAGACTTACAGCATTAGATAATAAGACTGGTAAAACCTTATGGTTAAGTAAAACTCCAAGTAGTTTATTTGCTCAACCAACTATCTATAACAACTCTATTTACACCCATACACACGATGGCTCGGTAGCTGCTTTTGATGCTAAAGATGGTTCAAAAGAGTGGAGTGCTTCAAACAATATCCCAGAATTAACGCTGCCTGGTAACTCATCGCCTATAGTATTAAATGATACTGTAATGATAGGCTCTGCTTTTGGTACAGTTCTTG
>NZ_QLIT01000387.1 GCF_003574485.1 Facilibium subflavum | reverse complement strand
AGTTACTACTTCATGCTGGTAAATTAGAGTTTTTTGATGAAAAACAACAACAGAAAATATCAGTAACTGCTAAGTTAGACGATAGGTTTAATAAGTTTCTAGTGTAGTTTAGTCTTTAGTGTCTTTAATCATAAGTAGTACTATTAGTGATGCAATCATACTAACAACAAGTGTAGTGAAGGCAAAGTGATAAGAGCTTAGATCAAAGTATTTAATGTCAGCTGAGCTTGTATGTTGAGAGACTATTTCACCAGCTTTGTTGATATTCAGCGATAATGCTCTCACCCAGATATATTTGCACTTGTAACTATCAAAGCCAAATCATAAGCTTCATCTAGCCAGCTAGAGCCAGTAGGTTGGTTTAGCAGATGGTAAAAAAGGATATAATCAGTCCCTGTTGTAGGTAGCATAAAACCAAGCTGATTTATATTAGGTGCAATGGCTTTACTAATAATACTAGTAGAATGTCTTTTAAGTAAAGCGATAGGTCTAATAGTCGTGTTTAGTAAGTCACTTTGTTGTTTGCTAACTT
>NZ_QLIT01000386.1 GCF_003574485.1 Facilibium subflavum | reverse complement strand
CCCTGCCACAAATACACGATCGCCACCATCAGCAAGAGCATCAACATCTAGTTCAATGGCATTTTCTAGGAATTTATCAATCAAGATAGGCCCTTCAAGAATACATTTAGCATTTTTATTAATATAAGAGTTTAGCTCTTCTTGAGAGTGGACAATTTCCATAGCTCTACCACCGAGTACATTAGATGGTCTGACAACTACAGGATAGCCAACTTTGCTAATATTTTTCTTTAGCTCATTAATAGTATATGCAATAGTGTTTAGAGGTTGTTTTAGGCCAACGTTATCTAGTAGTTCTTTAAATCTTTCTCTATCCTCTGCTAGGTCGATTTTATCAGGGTCTGTACCTAGTATTGGGATATTATTTTCATGAAGAGCAGATACTAGTTTTAGTGGGGTTTGGCCACCGAACTGTACGATTACACCAAGTACTTCACCTTTACGCATCTCATTTTTGATAATGTTTAAAACATTCTCAGCACATAGAGGTTCAAAGTATAATTTATCAGAAGTATCATAATCTGTAGAAACTGTCTCTGGGTTACAGTTGATCATGATTGTCTCGATACCTTCTTCTTTAAGCGATTTTGCTGCATGAACACTAGCATAA
>NZ_QLIT01000385.1 GCF_003574485.1 Facilibium subflavum | reverse complement strand
ATGGTAGAACCTCACTTATTAGAGCAGCTACTTCACCCTAAATTTGATGATAAAGCTCTAGCATCAAAACGCCCTCTTGGATCAGCGCTTGGAGCATCTCCTGGTGCTGCTAGTGGGAGAATTTACTTTGATGTTGAATCATTACTTGCAGCAAAAGCTCGAGGTCAAGAGAAAACTATATTAGTTAGAATTGAAACATCTCCTGAAGATATTGCCGGCATGAATGCTTGTAATGGTATTCTTACATTACGTGGAGGTATGACTTCACGTGCGGCTGTTGTTGCTCGTGGCATGGGTAAATGTTGTGTTTCTGGTTTAGAGTCTGCAAGAATTAATGAAGAAAAAAGAACTATTACTTTTGAGAGAGGTCAGGTTTTCACAGAAGGTGATTACTTATCTCTTGATGGAACAAAAGGTAATGTCTATAGAGGTATTATTAAAACTGTAGATCCTGAAGTTACTCAAGACTTCGAAGACTTTATGAAGTTTGTTGATAGCGTGCGTAAACTTCGTGTACGATGCAATGCAGATACATATAAAGATGCTTCTATCGCTAGAGCTTTCGGCGCTGAAGGTATTGGATTATGCCGTACTGAGCATATGTTCTTTGAAGAAGATCGCATCTCATATGTTAGACAAATGATTTTAGCAAAAGATAAAAGAGAAAGACAAAAAGCTCTAGACAAATTACTTCC
>NZ_QLIT01000384.1 GCF_003574485.1 Facilibium subflavum | reverse complement strand
CATTCCTGCTGTAAGAGCATAACTTTTTATACGATGCCAAAATGATTGGCGTGTCATTCTTCTAGAATGCTGACTAATAAAGATCGCCTTTTCTTTGAAATTTTTAGCTAAATTAGGGCGAGATTCTGTAAAGTATTTCTGTAAAAACTCCAAAGCATATTCTCCCATTGGGACAATCCTTTCTTTTGAGCCTTTACCTAATACTTGAATCACTCCAATATTAATATCAACATTTTCAACGTCTAGACCAACTAGCTCACTAACACGTAACCCAGTTTCATCCATTAGTTCAAGCATTGCTCTATCACGAATTCCAATATCTAGAGTTAAATCAGGTGCTTGCAATAATGCTTCAACGTCAGCTTCTGTCATATCTTTAGGCAAACTTTTGGCTAACTTTGGCATAGTTAATTTAGCAGTAGGATTACTCTCAGTTTGACCAGACCTAACTAGCCAAGCATAAAATTTACGTAACGTAGATATCATTCTGGCATTAGAACGACTACTATAACCATTTTTAGA
>NZ_QLIT01000383.1 GCF_003574485.1 Facilibium subflavum | reverse complement strand
TACTTTCATCTCCCAAGAAGTAGGACTTAAAAAACCAGATTTAGATTTTTTTAAGCTACCTTTAAAAAAACATAATATAATAGCAAAAGATACATTTTTTATTGGAGATAGTTATTACTTAGACTATTTACCTTCTAACAACTTAGGGATGCTCTCAATATTATTAGACGAAAATAACATGTTTAGCCCAACTCTAGACATAAATAGAATTAACAATATAAATGATTGTAAGAGAATAATTTTAGACTAACTACATAATCGCTTGCTATGGATATAAAAATATCATATCCAATACCTAAAAATTAGGTTCCATGAACAAAATTTTTGCATAAAGATGTTAAGTGTATTTAAATGGTTTTGCGAAACAAATAACACACCTAACATATATGGAATATTATATATCAGAATCAAATTGGTCAACAATTTTAGCTTTTCTTACAAATCAAAAAGGCTTACATACAAAAGACACTGCTAAGCTTAGAAAATTTATAGAAGCAGTTTTTTTATATTCTAAAAACAGGTACTCAATGGAAATACCTTCATAAAGAATATGGTGATAGTAGAGCTAAACGTTATAAATATTGGGTTGATAAAGG
>NZ_QLIT01000382.1 GCF_003574485.1 Facilibium subflavum | reverse complement strand
TCATCTTTTAATAGTTTGTTTGAAAGGGCACTGACGCAATTTAATTTAAATGTTAGATCATTATGGAAGCTAGACCTTATTGATAAGTCTAGTTATCTGGATAGCAATAGTTCATTTTCAAATATGCACCTTGGGAATAAGTTATTATCTCCGAAATTGCATTTTGACATAACAATTCAGTCTGAAACTTTATTTAGTGAAAAAACTTGTAAAGAAATATCTCAGTGTATTGATAGTTTAGTTTTAAGTGAACATTTTGAGTCAAATAGAAAATACATAGCGGTGAATGTTTGGCTTATTGTGCATCCTATAAAAATTGTTTTTATGCCATTTAATTTATCAGATAGTACTGAGCTGATGAGCCATAAGATAAAAATCTATGAGAGGTATGAATATGGATACTAATTTAAAAGAGATTCAGTCAAAAGAGCAGCTTTACCAGTATCTAGAATCAAGTAAATACAATAAAAATGATATCTTAAAGTCTAGGGATCTAAAGGCGATTATTGATGCCGTAGATTATACAGTGCAACGCTCTACGTTAAGTACGCAGAATTTCTTGTTACAAAGAAGGTTTAACCTTTTCTATAGTTATTAT
>NZ_QLIT01000381.1 GCF_003574485.1 Facilibium subflavum | reverse complement strand
AATCTAAGATATATATTAGAAACACAAGCCACAGCATAAAGGGCTTATACACTGGCGCATCTATGTTCTTTTTGATCTTATCGGCAGCTTTCAAAAGGGTAACTTATATGGATTCTATATCCGTTTTATGCGCTTTTAATGTATTAGGTGATTTTGTCAATTTTTATCATCAATAAGATAACATAAACCAGATTTTATCAAAAAAAAACTGCTTATTCTGTATCAGCAGCCATTTTAGAATGACGAATACGACCATGTGTCTGTTTTGAAGCTATTGGTTTACCACAAAAGTTGTGCAAAAACCATTTTTAGATCGACCCCATCAGCTCTTTAGCATCGACTTTGCCAACGAATTTGTGTTCTTCTTTTCCTTGATGATTAAAAATAATCACACTTGGCGGACCAAACAGCTGATACTGCTTTAAAAGCTGGCTACTATTGTTTCCTACTTGTGTGACATTGGCCTGGATTAAAGTATAACCTTTAAGCTTATTGATCACATCAGGGTCAGAGAAAGTT
>NZ_QLIT01000380.1 GCF_003574485.1 Facilibium subflavum | reverse complement strand
TACTGCCGGTAGACTACACAATAAAGATAACCTTATGCAAGAACTTAAGAAAGTTGTTAAGGTTATAAAAAAAGTCGATAACTCAGCACCTCATGAGGTTATGCTGGTTGTTGATGCAACTACGGGAGGTAACGCTCTTAGTCAAGCTGAAGCTTTCCATGAAATTGTAGATCTTACAGGTATAACAATAACAAAACTTGATGGGACGGCTAAAGGAGGAATTATTTTCTCAATTGCCAGAAAGCTTGGATTACCACTTAGATTTATAGGTGTTGGTGAGAAGATTGATGATCTTCAAGTATTTAATGCAAAAGATTTTACAAGCGCTCTTTTTAACTCTAATTAAATAACAAATTATTATTAAATCAACAATATATTTTTATTTTATTGATTTAATTTATGAAATATTACAAACTTTAAATAGACTTTGTTTATTTTGTGGATTTTGATGAGAAGAGGGATAACTTTACTCTTTATTCAGTTGATTGCTTCTATAGCATTTTTTATTGCCACCGTAATTATAGCTAGG
>NZ_QLIT01000379.1 GCF_003574485.1 Facilibium subflavum | reverse complement strand
TGCAGGAGATGTTACAAATTTAGTGGAGATGTTAGGTGAGTAGTTGTGGATAACTCAATTCTTTATGTAGTTTCGACACCAATAGGAAATCTTGGAGATATAACTCTTCGAGCTATGGATGTATTAAAAGAAGCTGATGTTATCTTGGCAGAAGATACTCGTGTAACAGCTAAGCTCTTGATGAGTCTTAATATAAGAAATGAGCAACAATTAGTATCGTGCCATGACTTCAATGAGGAGTCCAGGGTACAACAGGTAAAGCAGTTTTTAGATGATGGAAAGAAGGTTGCTTTAGTTAGTGATGCAGGAACCCCACTAATATCTGATCCTGGATATAAAATAGTTGCAAACTTGCGAAATGATAATTATAAAATAGTCCCTGTTCCTGGAGCTAGTGCTGTAACAGCTGCTTTATCTGCAGCAGGTTTGCCATCAGATAGTTTTATGTTTAAAGGCTTTTTGGCTGCAAAAAAAGCAAAAAGACAAGAGCAGATTAAAGAACTTAAGAAGCTTAGTACAACAGTTATACTTTATGAGTCAGTGCATAGGATAGAGTATTTATTAGAGGATT
>NZ_QLIT01000378.1 GCF_003574485.1 Facilibium subflavum | reverse complement strand
GAGGCGCTTTACAAGCACTCACCTCTTTTAAAGAAGGCGCATAGCTATGCACTAAAATTGACGCATATTTTTAACACACATCATGATAGAAAATCTGCTATGGCTAAATTGGATCGATGGATAATCAGTGTCGAGAAAATTGGCCTTAGTTGCTTTAATACGTTTATCAAGACTTTGAATAAGCATAAAGGCAGCATTGCTAACTATTTTAAAAATAGATCAACTAGTGGGTTTGTGGAAGGGTTGAATATTAAAATTAAGGTCATTATACGACGCTGCTATGGGTTATTTAAAACCGACTAGCTTCTCCAGTGATAAACGATAGATTTAAACGGCTACTGCATATTCTGATTGTAACCAAGCGAAAAGGGTAGAGAGCTTTTACGTTGTCATTTAACATCTAAGTCACCGTATGACAGATTTTCTCTAAATAACAGACAGCAATATCAAACTAGCCAGTGGGAAAATCTATATCGAGAGCACGGATAACTCCTAAAATAATTAAAACAAAATGGACAATCAGTAAATCAAT
>NZ_QLIT01000377.1 GCF_003574485.1 Facilibium subflavum | reverse complement strand
CAATTACTCGTCAAATTAATTTCAAAATTAAGAGTAAGGTTTTAGCAATATATTTAAACTTAGGTAATTAAATATGAGTGAAATAATTAAGAAATCATTAATTAATAAATCTAAATTCAAGCCTATACTTATAGTTGGTTTTGTAATTACATTGATTGCAGTTATAGCTATCTCTGGAGTATATGCTTTAAACACATACTTAACAAAAAAAGAAACTCCTAAAGTTGTTATGCATCAACCAAAGGATAACAGCAAAGAATTACTAAGTGGTTTCTCACATATAGTTAATCAACAAACACAGCAAAATGAGCTTTTAATAGATAAGTTAAATGCTCAAAAGGGTAATTTAATTACTAAGGATAATTTAAAGGATTTAATCTCTAGTATTAATCAAAATAATCAAAGTTTAGCTAATGAGCAAAAAAACTATACTAAAGAGTTTTCAGATGCTCTATCTAAGTTAAATAATAAGATTGATTTATTAACTAAATCAGTCACAAAAAGTATTCAACAAACACCTGTAACAGTATCAAATAATGATTTTTATATTAGTTCAATTGTG
>NZ_QLIT01000376.1 GCF_003574485.1 Facilibium subflavum | reverse complement strand
AACTCTCAGCCATGGCATTTTATTCTAGCTACTTCTGAGCAAGCAAAATTAAAGCTTGCAAAGGCCTCTGAAAATATCCACCCTAAAAATGTAGCAAATATAAAAAACTCTGCTTTGACTATAGTTCTTTGCTTTAAAACAAATATTGATAATAGCTATTTAGAAGAACTTTTAGATCAAGAAAGAAAAGATGGCCGCTTCCCTACTGTTGAGTTTGAGAGTATGCAAAGAGATGTACGTAGAAAATTTGCTCTAGCATACCTAGATAGACCTCAGGAACTACAAAACTGGGCACAGAAACAGATTTATATAAGTCTTGGTAATCTACTATTAGGCTTAGCTGGTTTAGGTCTACATGCCACACCTATGGAAGGTATTGAAACTCATATTATTGATGATGAATTTAATTTAAAAGAGAAAGGTCTTAAAACTTCTGTCATCGTTACTGTAGGTTATAGTTCAGAAGATGACTTTAATGCTAAACTACCTAAATCTAGACTTCCTGAAGAAAAAATATTTACTGAAATTTAAATAGCTTAAAATTCGTTCTGAATTCATTTTAGGATTTCAGTGAGCTATATACTTTATTAGTATCATAGAAGTAATTAAACAAGCTCAAACATAACAATTTTTATTATATTAGGGAAATGGGTATAAAAAATAATCTGCAAAAAACTATATATTTTGATGAGTTACGTAAAATCTATTATCATAAGGTCCCTAAACTGTTTGTTGACTACTAAAAATCCAACTCTGAACAACAAGATTATCCGAAGCAAAAGCCCTAGGTGCAACGGCTTGAATG
>NZ_QLIT01000375.1 GCF_003574485.1 Facilibium subflavum | reverse complement strand
TGATTATACTTATAAGAAAGGTGAGTTTTCACAAGTTACTATAGGTGATAATAATATTATTAGAGAGTGTGCAACAATCCATGGTGGAACATCTAAGGAAATTGGTGTAACTTCGATAGGAAGTAATAATATTATTATGTGCTATGTGCATATAGGACATGATTGTAAAGTAGGTAATTATATAAATCTAGTTAATGGCGTTGGCTTAGCAGGGCATGTTCATATTGATGATTTTGTTATAATTAGTTCGAATGTTGGTGTTCATCAGTTCTGTAGAGTTGGTAAGCATGCTTTTATCGCTCATGCAGCATTAATAGGTAAAGATGTTCCTCCGTATCTTATGGTAACAGCAGTTACAGGAGGATCTACTCCTTGTGGAATTAATACCGAAGGATTGAAGCGTCGTGGCTTTACTCCAGAAGATATAAAGAAAATAAAAGAAGTTTATAAAGTTCTTTATCGTCGCGGGTTAATGATGAAGGAGTCAGCAGAAGTTATTAAAGATATGGCAAAAGATAATCCTATTTTAGAGCCATTTGTTGATGTTATAAGTACTTCTAGAAGGGGTATTTTAAGATAATGAGAATAGGTATTGTCGCAGGCGAG
>NZ_QLIT01000374.1 GCF_003574485.1 Facilibium subflavum | reverse complement strand
TATTTAAAACTTTATCATATTCAGCTCTTTTCGATGATAAAAGTAAAATTAATGAGATTAATGGGGCCGATCCAGATAAAAGGTTAACATACGGACAACTTCTTTATAAGCTTGATAATAATGGTAATTTAATTCCTGATGGTAATGGTGCTTATGAGCTTAAACCAGAAGTTAAAAAAGATGCATTTATCTCTAGTTTTTTGAATAAAAATAGCAATTTAGCTACAGACCTATTACATTATCAGATTGATCAAGTTGTGCATAGCGATGATGGTTTAGTTGCTACTGCTGTAGTTGATACAAAACATCCTGAAACAGCTTATCTGACAGCAAGAGGGAGTACTGCTGGTACTGTAAAGCAACTTTGGGATGATTGGGCAAAGGCAAATACTAAACTTGCGGCAAATGAATATGTGACTAATTTTGAAATAGCTCAAGTGGTAGATTTTGAAAACTTTATTAAAGATGTACAAACTAAGTTTAATTATGAAACAATTAATCC
>NZ_QLIT01000373.1 GCF_003574485.1 Facilibium subflavum | reverse complement strand
TGATTAAGTGGGTAAATTAATATCGAACCATCTGGCATTTCTTTATCAAAATATGATAGATATTTATTTTTGTATAAGATTGGCTCTAGATTGGATATATTCTCTTCAATATCCTTATACTTGATACGATACTGAAAATTAGCAATATTATCCTTTTCATAGAACATTAATGCTAAAACTCTAATAATAAATACACATGGCGCTAATTTAAGTCCATCTTTTTGTTCTGTAAGTGACTTCAAATAATGAGTTAACAGCTTTCTTTGAAAGATATTGTGACCATAATCTCCTTGCGAGCTTAGGTACTTATCTAATGGGATAGCTTGAAACATAGCCAATGTTTTAGCTATAGCTATTTCTAAATCATCTATATATATATAATCTGATTTTTGAAATCTTGTCTTTTTAATTTGTTTAACTAAGTCAAATAGCTCTTTAAAAGCATCTTTTCTTAGATTTTTGTTATATAAATAATCGTAATACGAATATACTGCTGCTGATTCTGATCTCATAATCTTTCCCCTATAAATATTTCTGTATATAAACAAACTTAAGCCTATGGAATAATGCTGCGATAAAACCAAGGCTTAAAAACCAAATTGCTGGTGATAAATAAACATCAATGC
>NZ_QLIT01000372.1 GCF_003574485.1 Facilibium subflavum | reverse complement strand
ATATGATAATACGCTACTAATAGGTAAGCCAATTAGCAATATAAGAACTTATATCTTAGACCGACACCAACAACCAGTTCCTATAGGGGTAGTAGGTGAATTATATTTAGGTTCTATAGATTTGGATAGAGGCTATTTGAGTAGACCTGAATTAACAGCAGAGAGATTTATATCTAATCCATTTGCTACAGATGAAGATATAGCTAAAGGATATACAAGGTTGTATAAGACAGGTGATTTAGTTAGGTGGTTGGCAGATGGCAATATTGAATATATAGGTCGAAATGATGATCAGGTTAAGATACGAGGCTATCGTATTGAATTAGGGGAGATTGAGAATCAATTATCATCTATAACTGGTATTAAGCAATCCTGTGTATTATCTAAGGATAGGAACAATAATAAGTACTTAGTTGGTTATTATGTATCAGATGTAGAGTCATTAACCCAAGAAGAGATCTTTAATCAATTATCTAAGGTATTACCAGAGTATATGGTGCCAAGTGTATTGGTTGAGATTGACTCAATGCCGTTAACAGTAAATGGTAAGTTAGATCGTAAGTCATTACCGGATCCTGAATTTGTTAATGAAGATAGTTATGTAGCACCTACTACGGAACTTGAAGAGAAATTATGTAGTATATTTGCAGAAGTACTTGGATTAGAAAAAGTTGGTATTACAGATGATTTCTTTAGGATAGGTGGAGATTCTCTATTGGCTGTTAAAGTCATCTCTTCAATAAAAAAGATATTAGAGCTTAGTATAACTGTTAAGGATATTTTTGGTA
>NZ_QLIT01000371.1 GCF_003574485.1 Facilibium subflavum | reverse complement strand
TTGTGCTATTCGTAATATCTACATTATCTAGCTGCGCATCAACTAAAGATGAATTTCATAATACAGATCTATGGGATAGGTACCACAAAAGAAATTCGCATCTTACATATGGAGATACTCTTTCCAAACTTGAATCTGCTCAAGAGCACCATAAGCCTTACTTTAACTACACTCCTTATGGAGCTGACTTTAAGTAAGATTTTTGGTTCTATCGCAAATATTTAAATCAGTAACAATTTTCATGAAATCAGTATGCTCTAGATACAGTTATGCTGCTATAGAATAGAATTGATCCCAAATAGTCATATTTTCAGCATTAATGTGCTGACCTTTTCTAATCATATTTATTAACTCATAACCAGCGATAGTGGACTCCATGGAGTCCCAAGACTTAAATCCCATCATGGGTCGAGTCAATCGTTTAATACTTCTATGATCCTGCTCTATCAAATTATTTAAATACTTATTTTGTCTAATTTCAATACCATGAGTTAACCATATCCCTAGTAAAAATAAGTAGATAT
>NZ_QLIT01000370.1 GCF_003574485.1 Facilibium subflavum | reverse complement strand
TCTTTGATCGCTGTATTGTGTTCTTTTTGAAGTTTGCATAAGTTTGATTCAATATCCTCTTTTGCTTCTTTGAAATAATTTAACTTTGCTTCTATTTCTTTGCTTCTTGTTTTGTTGAAAATCAATATTTTCTCCTTATATTAATCCTGTCAATTCGGATATTTATGTCCGCAGTGACAGGATTGTTATTTATGTAATTAATTTTTTATTATTGGTTATTCTAGCATGTATAGTTAAAAATTATATTGACAAATATTACCATATTAAACATAATGAAAAACACTACAACTGATGAAGCCTAAAGGCAGAAACAATTAAGATTGTCTTGTAGAAAGATGGCTCTCGTTTTTTTATTTGTTTTTTTAATTTTCAATACGCCATTTTAAGAATAAAAAACATCATTACGATCATTAGTGTCGGTAATAGATAAATACAGACTATAGCAATAGCAGAGATTTATTTAAACACTTAAAATTTTAATGTCTCAGTCATTAATTATCTTAAATCTTGAATTTAAGGTGGACTGAAGCACTTAACAAAGAA
>NZ_QLIT01000369.1 GCF_003574485.1 Facilibium subflavum | reverse complement strand
ATCTAGATATAAAGACTCAAGCTTTGAAAGATCCACATATAACTATAATCGGTTCAGGACAAAGTGCTGGAGAAATATTTTTAGATTTAATGAGATCAAAAAGTGATTCAACAAAAATTACGTGTTTAACAAGAAGTAAAGTCTTTTTCCCTATGGAATACTCTAAGCTTGGGCTAGAGCACTTCTCACCTGATTATATTGATTATTTCTATAATCTCTCTAGTAGAGAAAAGCCAAAGCTTATAAAAGAACAAGACCTACTATATAAAGGCATAAGTGCTCAAACTATTTCAGATATTTATGATGTTCTTTACGATCAAACAATACAAAATAAAGATTCCGCTGAACTTATTGCTAATGCTGAATTTATAGCAATGTCTGATAATAGTCCTGAACTTAATTGTTATTTTTATCATAAACAACAGGACAAAGACTTTTTAGTAAAAACAGATAGAGTCATTGCAGCAACAGGATATAAAACAAATATTAACCCAGCTATCACCAATATAGATAAACTTATAGTCCGCGGTGAAAATAGCTGCCTAAAAGTAACAAAAGACTATAAGTTAATAACTAAAAATACTAACTTAAATATCTTCATCCAAAATGCTGAAATGCATACCCATGGTGTTGGAGCTCCTGATT
>NZ_QLIT01000368.1 GCF_003574485.1 Facilibium subflavum | reverse complement strand
AGAGACTATGAGTAAGCCAGCAATTTCTTTTGGCTGTGTATTTATTAATCTAAAAGAATACTATGAGAAAGAGTTCTGGAATAAATTTTGCGAAGTTTATAAACGAATAATAACAAAGTCTCCAGATAAAACTAATAAATCAGTTTTTTCAGAGTTAGGTACAATAGCTATAACTCTAGAAACTTATGGTTTTGGCTTTGAAGTTTTAGAAGATAAGTATAACTACTTTGTATCATCAACAAGACATATTGGACATACAAAGTTTATGTTTGATCCTATTGTCATGCATTATAGTGGGCGTAAAAAGCCGTGGAGAAAGGTTGAGTTTATTAGATATATTATAAATCCTTATAACTGTTTTTATTTACAGAAATGGTATGATTACGCATCTCCTGATAAAAAAAATACATTTAAATCAAAGTTTATAAAATCTGGATTTTATAAAGGGTATGTGTTTATTTTCACAAAAACAATGAAGATGTTGGGTATATAAGTGATTTTAGATAATAATATAAAATTTACGAAGTTTTATAATTATGTAAATAATATTCTGATAATACTAGGTATAGTGTTTATTTTTACAAAAGTAAATGTTTTAGGTATTTTTACGGTTGGTATCTTAGTAAATACTATTATTTTAGCTTTATTTAATCATA
>NZ_QLIT01000367.1 GCF_003574485.1 Facilibium subflavum | reverse complement strand
TACCTGTTAATTCAGAATAAGACAAGCGCACATAAATCCCATAGCCTAGTTTTGCAATCGTTCCTTTTTTTATTAATGCATTCAAAGCACGGGTAACCTGCCTAGCGCTATCTAACCATATAAAATCCTCACGCAACATAACGTCACTTGACGCATTCTGTATATATTGTCATAACTTATTTTCTTTCGCTTCTTCATATTTTACTTTCATGATAGTCACCTTGCCACAAATGGACAGTTAAATTATAACACAAATTGACAAAAATGGAGAATTAATGTTATTCAAGCATATTTAGTGGAAATTTTTAACAGTAACCACGAAGTACAGGGCCAAATCAAAATGATGAGGGAAATAAAGTTGCTAAATAACAGCAGTGATAAGAGAAAGCTGCCGAAACTATTGAGCATAAGAACAGATATTATAATGGTAGCGTTGTTCCACCAGAAACAACTAACGGTGTTGACTGAAGTCTTACTCATCACTATTTTATGACACCAAAGTAGAAAAATGTAAAGGTTTGCTCTTTGGTCGAAAAATACGAGCGAA
>NZ_QLIT01000366.1 GCF_003574485.1 Facilibium subflavum | reverse complement strand
TTTAGACACACGCGCCACAATCGTCCCTGGTAAATCGGAAACAATTTTGGTCTGCAAAATAGCTGGAATGGCATTTCCTGCCATAATCACATTATCTGAGATTGGCTTTTGAATCGTATTTTGGTTGGTAATATCTTTAGCCGAAGGCCCGCCTTCCATAAATGCTTCACGCTGCTGCGCTGGTGTTTGCTTACCTGAAGGCGTTTTTGCACCAATTTTACTTTGATCTTGTTTATCCTGATCCTGGTGAATTGGTCTTGGTGCGCCACCCCGAAAGAAAATAGGTTCATTCATTGCTTCACGATCCATGGGTGAAATGCTTGGTTGCTGTCTTGTTGTCTGTTGAGGCTGAGACTTTAAACTATTGATTTGTGATTGAAGGCGTTGCCGTTGCGTGCGGTGCTTTTCCAATCATCTTCTTTAATTTGAGGTTTTTGCTTCTCCATCCCCTTATCTTGTTGTTTTATTCCAAGCTTTTCTTGAATTCCTTTTGCATCCTTATTACTTGATAGATCCCCTGACTGTTTTACATTATCCGCTTAAGCACTTCTGGATAATCTGCTGCCATCCCTTTTAGTCGTGTCTTTCTTTGGAGCATTAAATGAAAAGATAAAAGCCACAATAACAATTAATAATAAAACGCCACCGGCAATCGTGGTCAATTTTTT
>NZ_QLIT01000365.1 GCF_003574485.1 Facilibium subflavum | reverse complement strand
GAATCAAAAGTGTGCGCTTACTGAATTAGTCATTCATATATAATAAATTTTTACAGATATATTAAACTAATTTGGTGGAGAACAGCGGGATAGCAAAGAGGAAAGAAGGGCGGAAAAGCAGGCGAGAGAAAAGATGAGAGAGGGAAACTAAAATGGTGAGTATGAGGAGACGGGAAATAAAGAAAGAAAAATTAGAAGGGGGGCGCTATAAAAAGATGAGATACAGAACAAGGAGAAAGAAGAAAAAAAAAGAGGAAGAAAAGGAGGAAAAAAGGAAGAAAGGGAAGAGGGGAAAGGAGGGGAAAGATGAGAGTGATGGAGATGAGAAGAAGAGATTAAAGAGAGAAGAGATGATAGTAGGCGAGAAGGAATAAAGGAAGGATTAAAGAATAAAAAAATGGGGAAAGAAAATATATATAGAAGGTGAAAGAAATGCATGTTTATAAAGGGGAGTGTATGTAGGTAAACAAACTAGATGGAGGAAGGTAAAAAAAATACTGGAAGAAA
>NZ_QLIT01000364.1 GCF_003574485.1 Facilibium subflavum | reverse complement strand
TCTCATAAGTTGTATTTACAAGCATCACACCCATAGGCTTACCAACATTTTTGCCAGTAATCTTTCTAAAGTGAGTCGCTGCTGATCTACTTAACTCAACCATAACAATCGGCGTACCAGTTTGGCGATCTACTGATGGACTTGCACCAATAATATCAGCACCACCTGCTACTGGAGCACCTTTTAAACTATAGTAACTTTGATAGCCTCTAGAGTTGTCTAAAGAGTAAACCTTATAACCCTGCTCTTCTGTAGCTAACCTATCTGTAACAGGGTTAACTAAATAAAAACTCGCTGTAGATGTTCCACCTAAAATTTGCTTAGCTTGAGTAGCATCTTGCATTCCAGGGATTTCAATAACTACACGACTCTCACCAGCCTGAGCAACTGAAGCTTCTGCTACACCTAAAGCATTAATACGATTACGCATTACTGTTACAACTTGATATATAGCCCCTTGTTTTAATTGCATAATTTTAGCGCTATTGTAAGTTACAAATACAGTCTTACCTTTAGTTGTACTTGTTATATTAGGATCTTGAGTCTTTTTAAACTTAGAGTTTAAATATTGATTAAGCTTAGCAACATCTGCTGAACTATCTAATGTAATAGATACATAGCCATTAGCAACATAATCTTGTGGAGCTTTAACACTTGATTTTTCATCTGCTTTAGTTGAGCTAGAAACACCTATATTATTATCCTTAGCTGATGC
>NZ_QLIT01000363.1 GCF_003574485.1 Facilibium subflavum | reverse complement strand
TTTTGTCAGTGAAAAACATAATACTCAATAATAATATGTTGTAATTGATCCATTGCTTTGATAAATTTAAAAACATATTATTAAAAATGTCTATGTCATGCGTAATAAAAATGTTGTTATGAGTAATAAGATCGTAAAAGGTCGGTATTCTTTCACGAGAGAAGAACAAAACTTTATTTACAATGTCATTAGTCAAATATCACAAGAAGACAAAGACTTTAAAATTTACAAAGTATTTTTTAAAGATGTTCAAGGATTAGAGAAAGCAACAAAACATTACAAAAGATTTGTTGGTTTTGCTGAAAGTTTATTACAAAAAATAGTTAGAATCAGAGATGAAGAAAAGAAAAGAACAATAGTTTGTTCTTGGTTTTCTCATATTAGCCATCAAGATGGTAATTCTTATATAGAATGTAGCTTTGACCCTGAATTAAAGCACTATCTAATACACCTCAAAGAAGATTTTGTCCAAGCCAAATTACCTTTACTTTTAAGCTTTAAAAGTAAGTATTCAAGCAGATTATATTTACTTCTCAAAAGCG
>NZ_QLIT01000362.1 GCF_003574485.1 Facilibium subflavum | reverse complement strand
AAAAAAAAAAGAAAAAAGAAAGAAAGGAAAGAGAAGAAAGAGGAGAAAAGAGAAGGAGACAAAAGAGAAAAAAAGAAAGAAAAAAAAAGAAGAGAAGAAGAAAAGAAAGAAAAAAAAAAAAAAGAAAAAAGAAGGAGAGAGAAGAAAAGAAAAGAAAAAAAAAAAAAGTAGGAGAAAAGGAGAAAGGAAAAAGAAGATTAAGGAGAGAGATAGGAATGAGTGAAAAAAAAAAAAAAAAAAAAGAAGGAAAAGGAAAAAAGAAAAAAAAAAAGGAAAGAAAAAAAGGAGAAAAAAAAAAAAAAAAAAGAAAAGAAAAAGAAGAAAAAAAAGGAAAAAAAAAAAAAAAAAAAAAAAAAAAAAGAAAAAAAGAAGAGAGAAAAAAAAAGGAAGAAAAAAAAAAGAAGAAAAGAAAAAGAAAAGAAGAAAAGGAAGAAAAAAAAGGAAAAAAAAAAAAAAGGGAATAAAAAAAAAAAAAAAAAGATAAAGTGGAAAAGGATAAGAAAGAAAGATTTAAAAAATTG
>NZ_QLIT01000361.1 GCF_003574485.1 Facilibium subflavum | reverse complement strand
AGCTTAAATCTAAATTATATGAGATGGAGCTACAAAAGCGCAATGCTGAGAAAAATGCTTTAGAAGATTCAAAATCTGATATTGTCTGGGGTAGTCAAATTCGCTCGTATGTTCTTGATCAATCACGTATTAAGGATTTGCGAACTGGTGTTGAAAATACCAATACTCAAGCGGTATTAGATGGTTATTTGGATAATTTTATTGATGCAAGCCTAAAAAGTGTGTTATAATAAATAGTTTTATAAAATAAAGTTTCGCTACTTACTATGTAAGTTATAGCGACATACTTTTTTCATGGCAGAAAAAGTATGTACAACTGCCTAGTACTTGATATCGCTTATTTGCATGATAATGGTATCTACAAAACTTGCGTGAGCTCAGATAGTTGTAGATACTTTTTTATTATCATTAGCAAAAGCTAACCGCTAAAGTGCAAAGATAATATAATAATAGGGTAAAAAATGAGCAGTAAATTAAAAGATTTAATAAAAACGTCGATAAAAGAGTATTTAGATGCTAATGATATAACAGTTAAAGATGCTGTTAGAGGAAAGATAAGAGAGCAGATTAGTAACTCTCTTGGAGAAGTTGGTGAGATCAATGAGCAAGTTAAAGAGAAGATATCTGATCTTGTGAAAACGCATATTACAGATATGCAAGAAAGCTCACAGATGGCTTTAAGAAAAGAAAAATTACAGACACTTGCAGAGCAGAATAATGGAGTTAGTCACCCAAATAGTTTTAGAAGAAATATTGTTGCTGCAGATTTACAAGCAAAATATTCTGACAAATCAAAGCAAGAGTTGGAGGAGCTAGAGCCTAAAGAGCGTTATAAAGTAACTGGTAGAGCAG
>NZ_QLIT01000360.1 GCF_003574485.1 Facilibium subflavum | reverse complement strand
TATTCGTATCCACCCTCAATCAACAGTTTGTGATGCAAAGCTTAGTGGAACTTACGTAAATTGTATACTAGCATCGGGAGAAACTAGAGGCACTCATTATCATGAATCTGTAATGCTTGATGTTGATGGTAATATTGCAGAAGCTGGTGCAATGAATATTTTCATGGTAAAAGACAATGAAATTATAACAACTCCTCCAGGAACAATATTAAATGGAATCACTAGACAAATTATTATCCAAATAGCTAGAGATTTAGGTTATAAAGTTACAGAGCGCTTATATAAAGTAGATGAACTAATGAATGCTGATGAAGTTTTCTTATCAGGAACTGCTGCTGAACTAATCCCTGTTGGAAGTGTTGATGATAGTAAACTTAATGACTCAGACCATAAAATAACTAAGCAAATAAAAGAAGTTTTTGCAAAACTCAACAAAGGAGAGGCTTACAAAGACTTTTTAACATACATATAGGAGCATTAATTGATGGATAGAGATAAGAAGAAAGTTTATATTTTTGATACAACTCTTAGA
>NZ_QLIT01000359.1 GCF_003574485.1 Facilibium subflavum | reverse complement strand
TCAAATAGGCTTAAAGAGCTTGCAACTTTGGCAGGAATGGATTCTTATCTAGTTGATAATCCTTTGGATATTGAAGAATCTTGGTTTGAAAATAAGCAGGTGTGTGGTGTAAGTGCAGTAGCTTCAGCTCCTGAATATTTGGTTCAGGATATAATCACTAAGATATCCGAGGTTTGCAATAATAATGTTGTAGTTGAGGAATTCGATGGGATTAATGAAGAAATTCATTTTCCATTACCAAGGCTTTTAAAACAAAAATCGATTAAAATTAAGGTGAAATAACTTATGCAATGGTCTATAAGAGGCGCAACAACAATAATAAAGGATACCAAAGAAAACGTCATCGAAGCCACAAAAGAGCTTTTATACTATATTTTGACGAAGAATGCTGTTGAGACTAAAGATATTGTAAATATAATATTTACTGCAACATCTGATATAACTTCAACCTTTCCTGCGGTTGCCGCAAGAGAGGTGGGTCTAACTAGTGTTCCCTTAATAGATTGTCAGCAAATGATGTGTGATGATGCTTTAGAGCTTTGTATTCGAGTTATGTTGACATATAATACAGAAAAGA
>NZ_QLIT01000358.1 GCF_003574485.1 Facilibium subflavum | reverse complement strand
TTTCATAACTATATTTAAAAAGATTATAAGATCTTTCCATAACAAAGCTAATAAATCTAAAGAAGCCAGTCACATTGATAATGTTACTACAAAAAATGAGCATATTAATAATGTATCAATTGGATATAATCAATACCGTAGTACACTTATATCTATTGAGAAAGATGTTAAAGATAAAACCATAGATGACCAAGTATTCAGAGAATCTGTAGCTAAGGCAATTGATTCACTAAACAATAAAAACATAGACAAATGTTCAGACAGTATGAGCAGTTTACTTGATATTATTGATGTTGAAACAAAAGGCTCTACTTACTACCATAAAATGGATGAATTCTCTCGGAAGCTCCAAACAAGAGTTGCTGAACTTATAAATAGATTAGATTTTATCTTTGAATCCAATTGTAAAGACCTTAAAGAGGCAGTAGAGTTTTATTGCTCAGATATGAGTATAACTAAGACATCGGCACCAGATAGTTTCCTTGATGATACCTCGTATGAGCATATCTATAATAATGACTACTTTAAGATTTCACTTTACAAAAGTATGTTATACATAAAACTATATGAAGCAGTCAATAATGCTCAAGTTA
>NZ_QLIT01000357.1 GCF_003574485.1 Facilibium subflavum | reverse complement strand
AGTGCTGTCATTTGTCCATCACAGATATCAGCATCATATCTTGAGAGAACTCCTTATATTGTTCCACATGGAGTTAATACTGAAGTTTTTTATCCAGCAAAAGATAAAAATAAAATTAGAAAAGAGAAAAAATTGGTAGGTGAGTATAGTATTGGTATATTTGGCAGAATCAGAAAATCAAAAGGTTCAGAAGAATTTATTAATGCTGTAACACAGGTCTTAAGAAAATATCCAAATTGGAGTGCTGTAATTATTGGTGAAGCAACACCCAAAGATCAAGAATTTAAAAAAACTCTAGAGAAGAAAGTAAAAGATTCTGGCTTAGAGGATAGAATAACTTTTACCGGTTTTATAAGTGATTCTAGTGAAATTCCTAATTGGTATAGAACCATGGATATAGTTGTTTGTGCTAGTCATAAGGAAGGCTTTGGATTACCAGCTTTAGAAGCTATGGCGTCAAAATGTACAGTTATAGCAACAAAAGCGGGTGCTTGGCCTGAGATAATTTCA
>NZ_QLIT01000356.1 GCF_003574485.1 Facilibium subflavum | reverse complement strand
AAATAAGAAGATATTGATAGTCAGTAATGCAGCCTCATTAGCACCAGATTTATCTACATTTACTTTCTCTGGCAAACCATGCCTACCAATGGCTCTCTTAAAGAATTTACGTGCAGCTTTTTCATCTCTTTTTTCACTAACCATAAACTCTAAAGTATCTCCGTGTTTATCTATAGCTCTATATAAATAAACATCTTTACCTTTAAGCTTAAGGTAGGTTTCATCCATCTTCCAGCTTATATAGCTACCATATTTTCTAAAACTATTACTAAAAACTGTCTCTAACTCTTTAGCATATTTGATAACCCAACGATTGATGGTGCTATGGTCTACCTTAACTCCTCGCTCTTTCATTAACTCTTCTACTTGTCTAATACCATCTGATTGCTTGAAGTATCAATAATTTGGTAAAGTGCCTACCTGTGAAATCTATCATTTATATTTTGATATAAAATCTGTGATAAATTTATGCTACTAGCAGTTTGCGACAGAGCCCAAAATAGGCAGTTTGGATATTAGTGATTGCTAAATTAAATAGCCATAACTTATTAGTATGA
>NZ_QLIT01000355.1 GCF_003574485.1 Facilibium subflavum | reverse complement strand
CGAAGAGGATAATTTGAATGATGCCAAACGCAGAGTTGAATAAAACACCGTTGAAGCTAACTTCTATAGCCGAATGTGCGCGAGGAAATCGAGCTTTTTAGCTTACGAGCTTATCTCATTTACTTGATGCATAAGTTCTCACCTATTGCTACTACGGTGTTGCTAGAAACAAGGAAGTAGGGATAGATAAAGGAAGTTGGCAAGAATATGGCAAGAATTTGACTGACAAGATTGAGAGTATGGTGATGTGCCTAAAGAATAAGTAAAATAAAACAATGACAGAAAGAAGAGTATAAAAAAAAAAGGGAACCGGAGAAAGACGCACCTTGGGCATATCGGGAATTGAGAATAAGGTTGTAGAGACCGGCGTTATGCTGATACTGCAGAGTATATACGAGCAGGATTTTCTAGATTGCTCGTATGGTTTTAGACCGGAAAGGAATACACATCAGGCGCTCAACGATGTTGATAAGGCAATTATGACGCAACCTGTAAACCACCTGGTTGAGGCAGATATTAAAGGCTTCTTTGACAACGTGTCACATGACAAGCTAATGGGGTTTGTAAGGATACGAGTAAAGGATTCCAGTCTGCTTCACCTGATAGAGCGGTTT
>NZ_QLIT01000354.1 GCF_003574485.1 Facilibium subflavum | reverse complement strand
TTCACACCGATAGGAGTAACTGTTTGCGTAGTAAGATCTGGTAAACTTGCTGGAGTTGATGGTTTTACATTCACTGTAGTGCTACCTGTAAACATTTCAACTCCACCACTATATGGCTTCATTTCTACCGAGTTCACTGACACTTTATGGGAACCAGGAGTTGTAAATTCATGTGTTATAGAACTTCCATCCACATCAAGGTTATGCCCATCAATAGACCAATGAACATTTCCTTCAGGATTAATCACTTTGAAAGTATACTCATTTGGATTAGTCTGCGACTGCTTTGTGTCTATAGTAAGATTATTATATCCATGCTGTGAGCCAGGTAAATTAAATGGCTGATTAAAGTTTTCAGCTACACCAACACTAACTGTTGATAATGCTAAAGCTGAAGATAAAGCAATTGTTATTAATTTTTTTTTCATAGTTTTTCCCTTTTAAAATTTATGTATTTTATTACAATCTTACACAAGATAGACCGGTCGGTCTATCAAGGTGTGATAATATTACCTAACAAGCAAACAAAAAGCAACTC
>NZ_QLIT01000353.1 GCF_003574485.1 Facilibium subflavum | reverse complement strand
GAAAAAAAAGAGAAGAAGAAAAAGAGAAAAAAAAAAAAAAAGGAAAAAAAAAAAGAGAGAAGAAAAAGAAAAAAAAAAAAAAAAAAAAAAAGAAAAAAAGAGGAAAGAAAGAAAAAAGAAAAGAAAAAAAAAGGAGAAAGAAGAAAAAAAAAAAAGAAAGGAAGAATAAAGGGAAAAGAAAGAGGAGGAAGAAAAAAAGGAGAAGAAAGGAAAAAGAGAAAAAAAAGAAAAAAAAAAAAAAAAGAAAAAAAAAAAAAAAAAAAAAAAGAAAAGAGAAGAAAGAAAAGAAAAAAAGAAAAGAAAAAAAAAAAAAAAAAAGAAAAAAAAAAAAAAGGAAAAGAAAAAAAAGAAAAAAAAGAAAAAAAAAAAAAAAAAAAGGAAAAAGAAGGAGAGAAAAAGAAGAAAGAGAAAAAAAAAAAAGAAGGAGATAATAAGGAAAAAGGAAAAAGAAATAAATGAAAGAAGGAAAAAAGGTGTAGAAAAAAGAAAAAAAAAAAAGAGAA
>NZ_QLIT01000352.1 GCF_003574485.1 Facilibium subflavum | reverse complement strand
GAAAAAAGAAAGAAAAGAAAGAAGAGGGAAAGAATGAAAAAAAGAAAGAGGAAAGAGAAAAGAGGAGGAGAGATAAGAAGTAAGGGGAAAGGAGGAAGAATGAAGAAGAAGGACGAAGAAGAAAAGAAAAAAGAGAAAAGAAAGAGAAAAAGAAAAAAAGAGGAAGAAGAGGAAGAAGGGATAAAAAGAGAAAAAAGAAAAGAAGAAAAAGAAGAAGGAAAAGAAAGAAAAAAAAGAGAAAAGAAAGAGGATGATGATAGAGAAAAAGAAAGAAATGAGGAAGGAAGAAAGAAAAAAAATGAAGAAAGAGAAGGAAAAAATAGATAAGAAAAAATAGTAAGAAAAAAGATAAAAGGAAAAAAGAGAAAAAAGGAAAAGAGAAAGAAAAAGGAAAAAGAAAAAAAAAAAAAAAAAGAAAAAAAAGAAAAGTGAAAATGAAATGGAGAGAAAAAAAGGATATATGGGCCGGGAAAAACAGAAAGAAAGAAAAAAGGGATGAATAGATAAAACAAAGGTGGGATGAAGCCATAAGTAAGAAATTATGTTGGAAAATGGGATAAAACAAATAAAAAGACAAACAGAATTTAAACCTAAAAATGTAATAAGAAAAAAAAAAACAAAGTAGG
>NZ_QLIT01000351.1 GCF_003574485.1 Facilibium subflavum | reverse complement strand
AAAAGAAAAGAAAAAAAACAGAAAAAAAGAAAGGGAGGAAAATGAAAAAAAAAAAAAAGGGAAGAAAAAGAAAAAGAAGAGAAAGAAAGAGTGAAAAAAATACAGGAAGAAGAATGAAAAAAAAAGGAGGAAGAAGGAGAAGGGGAAAAGGAGAAAAAAAAAAAAAAAAAGAAAAAAGAAATAGATAAAAGAGGAGAGAAAGAAAAAGAAAAAAAAAAAAAAAGAAGAATAAAAAAAAAGAAAGAAGAAGAAGAAAAGGATAAAAGAAAAAAAGAAAGAAAAAAGAAAAAAATAAAAGAAAAAAAAGAAGAAAAGGGAGGGGAAGAAATAGATAGAAAAGGAAAAAAAGGGAATGAAGAAAAAAGTGAAAGAAGAGAGGAGAAAGAGGGAAGAAGAAGAGGGAGAGAGGGAGGAACAGAGGAAGAAAAAGAGGAAGAAAAAGGGAAAGGAAGAGAGGAAAAAAGAAAAAGAGATTAAAGAAAAGAAATGAAAAAAGGTGTAAAAAAAAG
>NZ_QLIT01000350.1 GCF_003574485.1 Facilibium subflavum | reverse complement strand
GAAAAAAGAAAGTAAGAAAGAAAAGAAAGATAAGTAAAAAATGAAAGGAAGGAAGAAGAAAGAAAAGAAAAAAAAAAGAAGAAAGAAGAGAAAGAGTGAAAGAAAGAAAAGAAAAAAAAAAGGAAAAGAAGAAAGAAAGATAAAGGAAAAAAAAAGAAATGAAAGAAGGGATATAATAAGGGAGAAAAAAAAGAAAAAGAAAGAAGGGAAGGAAAAAGAGAAAGAAAAAGAAAAAGGAAAAGAAGAGAGAAAAAAAGAAGATAAAGAAAAGAAAAGAGAAAAGGAAGAAGAGATGTATAGAAAAAGAGAAAGAGGAAAAAAAAAAGAAAAAATAAAAGAAGGAGAAACAGAAAGAAGTGAAAAGAGAAAAGGAAAAGAAAGAAAAGAAGAAAAGAAAAGGAGAGAATGAAAAGAGAAAAAAAAAGAAACAAAGAAAAAGGAAAAAAAACATAAACAATATGAGGGAAAAGGAAAGTGGAAAGTAGAAAAAAGAAGAAAGGAGGGAAAAAAGAGAAAGAGAAAAAGGAATGAAAAGAAAAAAGAAGAGAAGAACAAAGAAGAGATATAGCACAAGAAAAGGAGGAGAAAAAAGGTTAAGTAAAAAAAGAATGAAAGGAGAAATTAAGGTGATTGGTGAGGTGATAAAAAGACAACAAATGAAG
>NZ_QLIT01000349.1 GCF_003574485.1 Facilibium subflavum | reverse complement strand
CTTGGGTTCAAAGTTATTTTCACATTTGATGAAACTACCATTATCTTATTTTGAGACACGCCAAGTTGGGCAGAATGTTGCAAGGGTTAAAGAGCTAGATAGCATTCGTAGTTTTATTACAAGTACAGCTTTGACTTTAGTGATCGATTTATCTTTTACTTTTATATTTATTGCGGTGTTATTCTTATATAGTTGGCAGTTGACATTGATTGTACTGGGAACTATTCCAATATCTTTTATATTATCTGTATTTATCACACCGATATTTAAACATAGACTGGATAAAGTTTTTTCAACAGGAGCAAAAAATCAGTCATTTTTAACAGAATCAATCACAGGTATTCAGACAGTTAAAGCCAGTGCAATAGAACCACAGATGCAACGTAAATGGGAAGATAATCTTACAGAATATGTCAAAGCATCTTTTCGCTCGCAAAATTTAGGTAATGTAGCAGGTAATATTGCAGAGTTAGTGAGTAAGTTGACTACGATAGCAATTATATTTATCGGAGCACACATGGTGATAGAGGGTAAGCT
>NZ_QLIT01000348.1 GCF_003574485.1 Facilibium subflavum | reverse complement strand
CACTTTTTCAAGAACACCACCGTTACCGATAACAACCCCAAAACGCATGATTGTGTACCTAGCTAGCGGAGAATCCACTAAACATTTCTCCCAACTATCAACAACTTGCTGACCAAAAGTTAAGTTATCAAACTTTCTATCATGCTTTTCTTCATCCTGAGGAATATCAGAAAAATTATAATAGCCAATAGCACTAGCATTAATTAGCCAAATATTTTTATTACCTATTAATTCAACCAACCTAGTAGTTGGTTATATACGACTAGATATAATCTTATTCTTAACAGAGTTACTCCAACGCTTCTGACCAATGTTATAACCACATAAATTTATGACAATATCAAAATCAGATATCTTAACCTCATCAAGTTCAGACCAAGTTAATAAATCATCATAGTATCCAATTTTAGATTTTTGCGATCTAGTGAGTAATGTCAATCTATACTTAGGACTTATATATTTTGATAACTCCCTACCTACAAATCCTGATCCGCCTGCTACTAGTATTTTCATAAGATCTCCTAAAATCTTAACTTATACTACTATTATATTTGTAAAGTTTGACTAAGTAACA
>NZ_QLIT01000347.1 GCF_003574485.1 Facilibium subflavum | reverse complement strand
AATTTATTAATGAATAGTCCAATTTTATCTGGAGGAAGTTTGTATCTTATAATTACAAAGGTAGCAGAATTTATAGCAAGAGTCTGGGGAAAAAAGATAATCAATCCACCATTGCCCATGGCAATCTCCCTTATAGTATTATTATTATTATTAGTCATTTTTATAATATATTCCTATATCCAATATAATTATAAATAAGTTAAATTGGATGTGTTTTTCAAGATTTTTGTAGTCAAATCACAAATAGAAGAAGAATAAAGCTAGAAGCATTTTTAATTTTATTAAGGTAATGAATCTGTCTCTTATACACATCTAGATGTGTATAAGAGACAGACTATATTATAGGGAGAACCTACAACAAGATTATTTAGATACAAGATAGATAAATCAGATCAAGGTAGATTATTATTTCCAAATGCATTGGATAAGATTAATATTTCCAATTATAATCTTGAATTTGATGAAGTTGCTAAATTACCAGCTGACGGTGCAGTTTGTTATATATACATTTTTACTTGCGATCACAATAATCCAGTATTAGTTGAACTGGAGAATTTTATTGCTG
>NZ_QLIT01000346.1 GCF_003574485.1 Facilibium subflavum | reverse complement strand
AATCTTATATGCTTGGTTAATTATTTTAATCCCACGTTTTGTTATTAGAACCTGTTTAGAACCTCGCTCGAATATCTGTACTCCAATATATTCCTCAAATTTTTTTATTTGCATACTTAATGCTGGTTGACTTACAAAGCACCTTTCAGACGCTGTAATAAAGCGTTTAGTCTCATATACTGAGATGATATATTCAAGTGTACGAGTATTCATATAAGTAAATCTTATTGTAATGATAAGTATTATATATTTTAAATTATGTTTTATACTTATACAATATACAGTGAATCTTAACAAAGCAAGGAGCTAAACATGACTAAAAGAGTACCTAATGTAACTTTTAAAACTAGAGTTAGAGATGAAAGTATTGGTGGTTCTAATCCATTTAGATGGCAAGATGTAACTTCAGCAGATATCTTTGATAATAAAAGAGTAATAGTATTTTCATTACCTGGAGCATTTACACCAACTTGTTCTACATATCAGCTACCAGGATTTGAGAATAATGCAGCTAGATTTAAAGAACTTGGTATCC
>NZ_QLIT01000345.1 GCF_003574485.1 Facilibium subflavum | reverse complement strand
AAAAACTTTAATTTTAAAAATAAGTATATAGTTTTTCCAATTCTTATTGGACTATCAATTTGTGCTTACGATTTTACAATGTTTGCAAGCCATAGAATGATAATGTTTTTTGGGTTTGATATGCCTGGCGGTGCTGCATCATTTCCTCTTGTATATTTTATTGCTAATATTATACAAGAGGTATATGGATATAAAAGAATTAGGCAATTATTGTGGGTTATAATAATAACTCAGATAGCTATACTCTGTATGTCATTGATAACATTGTATTTTTTACCTGCACAAGAAATACCAATGCCAATATATAATATACTTCATAGAGTTTCTCCAAATATGACTCATGATCAGATGTATTCTATATATTCAGGATTATATAATTTCATATTAGGTCAAAATATACGGAATGTTATTGTTAATTTATTTGCTATATTTTTAGGGTTGTTTGCAAATGCATATATATTTGGTCATTTAAAGAAGATGACTAATGGTAAGCTTTTATGGTTTAGAACTATAGGAGCTACATGTATAGGTGAATTTGTATTTACTTTAATATTTGTCTTAGGAGCATTTTGGGGGCAATTTCATAATATGACTTTAATGCATA
>NZ_QLIT01000344.1 GCF_003574485.1 Facilibium subflavum | reverse complement strand
ACATTTCTTCAATGTTTCGCCATCTCCCAGCCTTATAAAATGAACGTATAAGCAGCATATCATTGGCACTCTCTTCATTCCAAAAAATAGAATTGCCTTTCATTTTTAGATTAATAACCCTGCGAACACTGCTTTCTATAGCACCACTTCCTTGTGGAAAGCCATTATCTTTACAGGTCTTGTAAATTAAGCGATCCATATTGTTTATAAAATATCCTCGTTCAGTTTTTACTATCTTACCCCGCTTATGCTTGGTATCAAATTTTAGCTTTTCGATAAATTCATTAATTTTTCCTGCATGCAAAAGTTCCTTACAGGCTTTAATGTCGAGTAGACATCTCTGTTTCTCCTATTTATAATTTAAATTTTAAACATAATGTGAGAAAGCATGATGCCCCTCACAGAACCGTACTTGTAGATTTCCCACATACGGCTCTTCAATTTAACTCACTGAACCTGTTAAAGTATAAAAATCATGTGTTATCCGTGGTTGCGGTAGTGGGTAGCGTTAGATATAGTTGTGGAAATGCTCCCAACT
>NZ_QLIT01000343.1 GCF_003574485.1 Facilibium subflavum | reverse complement strand
CATAATTTATGCTCTGGATTTGCTAAGCAAATTGAGCAAATTATTTCTATGGTCAAACAATACGACCTTGCTTTTTGTTGATTAATTTCTTAGATTCGACTACTAGATGTAGTGGTTAAAAGCCACATGTTTGTTTAAATTTGAAAGAGTAGCGAACGCTGAAGCGTCCTTGTTTCTCTGCGAAAGTTAGTTTTTTGAAAACAAAAATACAAACTATCTCAAGAAATATTTTTAGTAAATTCTGGATGCTGCTTATAGAAAAAAATATCGTTACTATTAAGATCCCAGCCGCGAGTGTCATTTTTTAAATATATTTTAAATCTCTCAAGTGGATTTTGCGTAAGCCCAAACCGTTCCTTCCACATGTATTCAATATCTATAGCTGAAGCTACATTACTTTTTGGAGTATTGGTATCCATAGTCCTTGTGTATATGGTTCCAGCATTTAATTTATCTTTCTTTTTAGAAAGGTAATAAGGTTTGTCTTGTTTATCTCTAATAGTTAAAACCTGTATGGGTTTATCTCTTATTTT
>NZ_QLIT01000342.1 GCF_003574485.1 Facilibium subflavum | reverse complement strand
TGACCATTTTTTGATAATCCTGTTACTAAAATAGAGTACTTGGATTTATATTGGTGTTCTGGTAGGTCTAAATTACTAGGCGCCGTAAGATAATGTTGAGTATTTTTTGGATTATACAATAACTGCCAATCCCAGTTGAGAGCCCATTCCATAGTCCTTCCTGAAACAACATCTCCTTTTTTATCCACTAAAGTTATAGCAGTACAAGCTATAGACTGGGAGAGAAGCATTGAGAATATTAAAGTACATGTAAATAGTTTCTTAGATAAACCTCTCATTAATAACTCCTCAAAGTTACTTTATTTGCATATTAATAGTAACATAAATTTTACAGCTGAATACTAGTTATATTTTGATATTGCTATATTATATTTAATAAGTAAAACAAAGATTAAAAGTTAATAAATGATAGATTCTTCTAAACAGAAACACCCTAAAGCACTTTGGTACATTATTGTGATATATATGTGGGAGTATTTTAGTTTTTATGTAATGAGAGCTTTGCTTATTTTATACTTAATTGACTATCTTAAGTTAGGTGATACAAAATCATATGCTACTGCAGGTGCATATGTTACCTTAGTTTATTTATCTCCTATAGTTGGAGGTATTGTTGCAGATAAGATTTTAGGCTATAAAAAATCTGTAATATATGGCGCAGCCCTTATGT
>NZ_QLIT01000341.1 GCF_003574485.1 Facilibium subflavum | reverse complement strand
TTAAATGGAGACTGTAGTTTAGTTCTTTCAGTAGCATTGGTTTTAGGATTAATGCAATTGCTGCTATACTTTAGTTTACATTCACAAACACCATGGTTGGTATCATGATGCAAAAATGGAGTCAAATAATCAAAACATCCGCAAGCCCTTGGTATTTAGGGTATGGCTTTCAAGGGAGCCCATCCATCTAACTGTGTAAATTTTTCATAGTACTTAAATTCTGCCTTCAAATTTAATTAAAAAATACGGCATTGCTTCACTCCAGCTTCTAATTGGCATTGTCCATTTTTTTGTCATATAGTCAATTGCCAAAAACAAGGTTTTAAATACTGCATTATCATTGGGGAAAGAACGCTTATTTTTCGTTACTTTCCTCAACTGGCTATTCACAGACTCAATTGCATTGGTCGTATCAATAACCTCGCGTATTTGATTCAGATTATTGCATAAACACAACCAGGTTATCCCAGTTAGCATACCATGATTTGGCGATATGCGGGTATTGTTTATCCCATTTTTGTGCAAAAGCCTCTAATGCCATCAAGGCTGATTCTTCCGTGGCTGCAGTATAGATAGGTTTTAAATCAGCGGCCACTTCTTTTCGTTGTTTATAAGAGACGTAGTTAAGGCTATTTCTGATTTGATGGACAATACAAAGCTGATGCTCTGTTTTAGGAAAAGCGGCACTAATGGCATCAGACATGCCGGTTAAATTATCTGTACAGGCAATTAAAATATCCTGTACACCAC
>NZ_QLIT01000340.1 GCF_003574485.1 Facilibium subflavum | reverse complement strand
GAAAAACAAAAAAAACAAAGGAAAAAGAAAAAGACAAAAGAGAAAAAAAAAAAAAAAAAGGAAAAAGGAAAAGTAAAAGAAAAAAAAAAAAAGAAAGAAAAGGAGAGAGGAGAAGAAAAAAGAAGAGAAAAAGAAAAAAAAAACGAAAAGAAAAAAACGAGAGAAGAAAAAAAGAAGAAAGAAGGAGAGAAAAAAAAAAAAAAAGGGAATAAGAAAGAGGAAAAAAAGAGAAAAAGGAAAAAAAGGAAGAAAAGAGAAAGAAAAGAAGAGAAAAAGAAAAAAGGAAGGGGAAGAGGAAGGAGGGAGAAAAAATAAAAAAAAAAAAGATAGAAGAAAAAGAAGAAAAGAACAGGAGAGAAAAAAAGAAAAATAAGAAAAAAAAGTGAAAGGAAGAAGGAAAGAAAAGAGAAGAAGAAAAAGAGGCAAGAAGAAGGAAAGAAAAAGAAAAGGAGAAAGAAGAGGAAAAGAAGGAAAAGAAAGAAAAAGAAAGAGGAAAAGAGAAGGGAAAGGCAGAAAAAGAAAGGAAAAAGAGAAAAAAAAAAAGAAAGAAAAGAAAAAAAAGA
>NZ_QLIT01000339.1 GCF_003574485.1 Facilibium subflavum | reverse complement strand
AACTTGCTCAGGTGAACAAAAAATATGACCATCATCTTGAGTAAAGCTTCGAACCCTCATCAAACCATGCAAAGATCCTGATGGCTCATTTCTATGTACTATACCAAACTCAGCCATTCTAATAGGTAAATCGCGATAACTATGTAATTTAGTATTATAAACCTGCACACAAGTTGGGCAGTTCATTGGTCTAATTGCGAAATCTCTATTTTCTGATTTAGTTGAGAACATATTTTCAGCATATTTTGAAGCATGTCCAGATTTTTCCCATAAACTAAAATCTGCTATTAATGGCGTACGAATTTCACCACAACCATATTTATTGTTAGAAGCTCTCATATAGTCTTCTACTTCACGCCAAATCCTAGTTCCATTATCATGCCAAAAAGCTATCCCAGGAGACTCTTCCTGGAAATGAAATAAATCTAAAGCCTTACCAATCTTTCTATGATCACGTTTTTCTGCTTCTTCTATCATATGAAGATATTGCTCTAAATCTTCTTTAGT
>NZ_QLIT01000338.1 GCF_003574485.1 Facilibium subflavum | reverse complement strand
TTATTTGAAATATTAGGAGTGGAATATCATCATTGATGTGTTTTGGAGGTTTAGGATCAACAAAGATTGATAAGCATGCTATATTATCTCTTTCCCACTCAACCTTATGTGATGTTAGCATGACTTTACTAATATGTATTTTTTTACCAGTTTGTTCATGAATTATATCTAACTTGCCACATCTATATTGTTTTGATTTATCTTTTATATTGTATATTGGTCTATCCAAAATTAAGTATGCAACAGTCTCTATAAAGTTAACCCTTATTAGATTATCTTTATCTGGTAATTCATTAATATTAAAAGTTTTTCTTAAAAAGAGATTAATATCTTCTCTAAGTGTTTCTAGACCAATTGCTTTAGAGATATTTGCTAAAATTAATTCTTTATTACCCCAATTAGAGTTGAGAGTATCTGCAATAGTGTTAAATACCCAACTTGTATGACCGTAATTATATTTTGTCAACTCTTTGTGTAAAATTAAGTTACAGTAAAAACTTATAAGTTTCCAATTTTTTTTATTATCTTGTTATTCTAAAAGAGTTTTTA
>NZ_QLIT01000337.1 GCF_003574485.1 Facilibium subflavum | reverse complement strand
TGTGATTAATACAAGTAAAATCATGGCATCAATTAAGCTTGTATTTGAGCTAAAGTTAACAAAAATTCAAACAGAAAAACTACTTAGTGTCCTGTAGTGTGCGTTAATAGGCCTTTATTTGTTGAGATATATAGCACGCCGTTGGCTTCAGTAACATTATGGACTGTATAATTTTCTAAATAGGTTGTCCAGTTATTTCCATGATCTAAAGAAACAGACAGCCCGTTAAACGTGGCGGCATAAATAGTGTCACCTGATGCAAAAACGCCATTGACAAAATTGCTGCCCATGCCATTGAAGGTAGTTTTATTTGTCCAGTTCTCACCGCCATCTACTGAAATAGATAGACCACCATAGGTTGCCGCATAAACGTTACTCCCTGAGGCAAAAACACCGTACACGTTATCACTACCGCTAAAGCCATTTATTAATGATCTTTGCGCATACCAGCTTTCACCACCATCTTTTGATATTAATAATCCTCCCCCGTTTGTTGCAGTATAAATGATACTATCTAAGATATAAACATCCTCAACAGGCGCATTTGTAAAGTCATTTGCTGATGTTTTTGTTTGCCAGCTTAATCCATTATCTTTTGAAATAGACAAACCATGATCTGTACCAACATAAATGATATTATCAGCGACAAATACAGCCTTTGTGGCATTATTGCCTAAATTATTGACGGTTGTTTTATAAATCCAGCTCTCACCACCGTCTGTTGAAATAGATAAGCCTCCGCTTGTTGCCGCATATATCGTATTATCAGCAACAAAAACTTCACGGACAAAGTTATTGGCTACGCCTGCATGTGTTTTTTTAAGGTTTTGTGGTATTGTGTAAAAACTGGGATAAAAGCTTACATTAAGCATTTTTAGCACCGTTTTTGTACGATCGGCCATAATCCACATAGAAGCTTCTATTTCTGTTGAGCTGATTATTTCTTCAGGCGTTAGATCAAGTATATATTGACAGGATTTCCCTGCTCTTAAAAGGCCATCAATTAAATTTTTGCAGCTGCTTAAAAAAGGTATGACTTTAAGGTGATTATCACTGGTTACTAACACACATTGATCACGCCTAATAAAGCATTTTAAAGTTTTTTCGTGTAGGATATTTCACAAAGTTATATGCAAGCTGTATTCAAAATGGAAATTTTACAAACCA
>NZ_QLIT01000336.1 GCF_003574485.1 Facilibium subflavum | reverse complement strand
TTTTCCATGGTGCTGTTGATGGGAGTTTAGACCCAATTAACATGCTTAGTCATTATGTAGACAAGGTTGAAAAGCATAAAGATGATGTGGCATTTGCTCAGCGCTACCTCGTGTTTGCACTTCTTGCAATTGTGGGTTTTGTTTCACTGATTCGTGGAATGTATTTACTGATTAAGGTGTCAGAAGGCCAGCATGAGGGGGGCGTTGGCAGAATTGTAAGTCACTTTATTGCCGGTGTTGTTGGGATGAATGCCGCAACGTGCATGACAATTTTAAATCATATTTATGACTTTAACCAATATATAAAATAATAAGGGATATCATATGAGTGCGCCAAGCAAAGCTAAGGCAATCAAGCTGGACAATCCAGCCCAGAAAAAGGCTAGCCACCAGTCTGGAACCGAACTACACATAATGCAAGGTAACGAACATTATGAAGCTGTAGTAAGGGCGGTCTATCAGCCACAACGCGAGTGAAGGTATTGAGCCCCGTAATATACCATCGTCGCACCTGATCAAGGTTTTCATATGCCTGAAATCAGCACTACGCAATAAAGATAGG
>NZ_QLIT01000335.1 GCF_003574485.1 Facilibium subflavum | reverse complement strand
ACTGAGATAAAATCAAAGCGGATAAGACATCGATAATATTGCGAATATCAACCGGAAAATTGGCCAGGTAAATCTCATGTGCCGGCGTTAACATCACAAGGTACCCTTAATGTGATCCCAAATGGCAAATCAATTTCAATCATGCATTTTTGTTTTGCCGTATTTGCATCGATATGAAAAGGAATAAAACCAGAAGGGGCATGAGGTGGGCTTGTGTCATCCTTTGTTACCTTAATGCGCGGTTTAAGCGCACCTTCTGCAATGAATTTGGTACGCCATTTGGAAAATGATGCTTTGGATACTTCCTGTTCCTGGCAGAATTTATCCTGTGTTAGCCCTGAGACTTCCCAATCCCTAATAATTGATAGCCACTTGATTTGCGTTTCTGTCATCGTCTGTGCTCCATATTTGTGAATAAACAACAACAGTATGATTTAATGGCACTAAGTTAAGCCGCATTTTTGTATAAACCTCGAGCTTTTTTTAGTGGAGGATATGTCTTTGTTCTGCGTTTTCTGCACCGAGGCTCTTTGCGTCCTGTTCTGTTGGCGACCTGTTTATGGACAATGATTTTAAACAGTTGTCTGAGTATTTCTGGATCGTCTTTGCAGAGTAAATCAGTCTGTGAAAATATCCGTATACTTTGTAATGTAAGCTTAAAACTTAAACTACAAGGCATAC
>NZ_QLIT01000334.1 GCF_003574485.1 Facilibium subflavum | reverse complement strand
CAAACCTTCAATCCGCGTGCTTCGCTTGGGAACAAGTACAGGATCAAATTCACCTGAGCGATCACGAGGCACATCAATTTCCAATAGGCCATCTTCTGTTATTACGCTTTTTCGTGCCGTGCCGTTACGTGCATTAGCAGAATCGCTACGTTCATGCCTGTCATAACCAAGATGCGCCTTTAGTTCACCTTGTAAAGCACGTTCAACCAGACCTTTGGTTAATTGCTTCAATACGCCATCTGATTTAAATAGATTGGATAAATCAGCACCTGATTCGACAATGAGATCAAGCGCTTGATCTAATGCTTTGTTTTGTTCTTTGTTTTTCATCTTTCGTCCTTAGATTATACGTTTTAACCATTATAACCTATGAAAGAATTTACACAGTTATTTCAATACTCCCGTTGATTCAATCATTTTTAACCACCATTTATATCCTTTGTAACAATTCCGTATTACTGTATTTACCTGACGCTTCTTTAAACCAATACAAATACTAGCTTTGATCCTGTCGAGTAGACATCTCTG
>NZ_QLIT01000333.1 GCF_003574485.1 Facilibium subflavum | reverse complement strand
GACAGGTCGCCAACAGAACAGGACGCAAAGAGCCTCGGTGCAGAAAACGCAGAACAAAGACATATCCTCCACTAAAAAAAGCTCGAGGTTTATACAAAAATGCGGCTTAACTTAGTGCCATTAAGCTATGGGCGCCTATCAGGGCAAGAAGACTGGAGAGCATGCACTATTTCGTCAATTAATGGAGGCTCTAAAAACCAATGATGTGCTCTTAGGTGATTGTTATTATCCTTCATATTTTCTGATGGCAACGTTGCTACAACTAGGGGTATCAGGAGTGTTCCCTGCACATGCTTCACGCAAATATGATTTTAGACGTGGTAAGCGCTTGGGTAAAAAAGATCATATTGTTTCATGGGTGCGGCCAAGCAAACCAGATTGGATGACACAGGCTGAATATAATGCCTTTCCCAAAGCAATCAGTATCAGAGAAGTAAGCATTAATATGAAACGCAATGGCTGCCGTAGCAAAGCACGTGTTTTAGTCACCACTTTCTTAGATCATAAGG
>NZ_QLIT01000332.1 GCF_003574485.1 Facilibium subflavum | reverse complement strand
GTCTGCTGAGGTAGAAATAATCATTATATAAGAAATAGTGTCAGCTATGATTTGTCAATTAAAAATGCAGAATTAGATTATGCAGTATAATTAGAAGTTTTACAATTTTATATTTCTTAATTTAAATCTAATTAAATCTTCTCTTAATATTGTTGTATAGCAGCTTTTATGATTTATTTATTAGTATGTTTTAAAAAGTCATAATTTTTTATTTTATCTAAGATAGCAAATAAGATCTATTTAACTTTAAGAAATGATAATTGTAAAAAATTAAGTAATAAACTTAAAATTAAAAGGAATTATATAATGAATTTAAAAAAAGTTACACTACTAGCTACTGGTTTGATTAGTATATCAATGGGTTTTTCTGCGGATAATGTTGCTGTAAAAAAAGATAGCTCTATATCTAATGGCAAACTTATATTTGCTGCGACTTTGATTAGGCATGGAGACAGAACTCCATATATGCCAATTAAAAATCCTCAATATAGCTATTCATGGAAAGGCGGTAATGGCGAATTAACACCTCTTGGAATGAGAGAAGAGTATAAACTTGGAAAGCATATAAGACAACTTTATATGGATAAATATCATCTTTTACCAAAAACGTACTCTAATGGAACAATTATATCTTTAGCAGGACAAGAAAATAGATTAGTCGTTAGTACTCAATCATTTTTATATGGACTATATCCTCTTGGGACAGGTCCAAAACTAGATTCAGGCTTACCTGCATTGCCAGGGGCATTAAATCTGATTCCTATATTTACTTTGCCAAATGCTCCAGTATTTGATATTGGATCTG
>NZ_QLIT01000331.1 GCF_003574485.1 Facilibium subflavum | reverse complement strand
CTAAAGCAACATAAACGGCTTTATTTAGCACACGCTTATCATGACGGACTTTAACCACCAAACAATCAAAGAAAACAATCTGATAAACCGCATCTAGTGGCCGTGATTGCCATTGTTTGACTTCTTCCAACACCTCTTCGGTAATCTTGCTGATTAATCTTGTGCTGATCTAAGCTCCACCATAAAGCTCCCGTCATTGCAATTGATTATCTTAAACACTCATACCTTTGGCATATAATGATATATTTTTTTCCTTCCAACCTTCAATCTGCGTGCTTCGCTTGGGAACAAGTACAGGATCAAACCCACCTTAGCGATCACGAGGCACATCACTTTCCAATGGGCCCTCTACTGTTATTACGCTTTCTCGTGTCGTCCCGTCACGTGCATTAGCAAAATTGCCACGTTCATGCCTGTCATAACCAAACTTCGCCTTTACTCCACCTTGTAAAGCACGTTCACACATCCCTTTGGTTAATCGCCTCAATCACTCACCTGATC
>NZ_QLIT01000330.1 GCF_003574485.1 Facilibium subflavum | reverse complement strand
GTGGATAACTCAATGTAGTGCCCTGGGTTTTGAAGGAATCCTTATAAAATAAGGCTTTCACATTCAAAAGTGTCAAAGTCGGGAGCCGCCACTTCGGATCTTCTTTTGCTATATTTTCTCTATTAGCCCAGTTATCAAAATGCTGCAATACTACCTTCAAATCATTGTGAGTAAGTTTTTGGTTACTTTCTTCAAACCAAGTTAAAAACTCCCTTCTTATCCTACTTGTTGAAAATCCAGCGCGTACCAATTGTTCCAATTTACTTTTAGCCATTACAATATAGTTATAACCATCTATAAAATCATAATTAATGCCATGAGAAATACCTTGTCCTTGAGAAGTGTCATCATTAAAAGCATCGTTCTCAAGCTTGGGATATAAGAAAACTTTATCTAACAGTTCTCTAATTTCGATTACTTTAATACCACCATGCGTACTATAGTAGTTATCTGCGCCGATATTAACATGCTCTCTTACCAAGCCATTTCTATTTATATTCTTAACAAGAAAATCAACAGTTTTATCATTCATTTCTGTGCTGCACAATAAACTTTCAAATAATTCTCTATTTATGCACTGCCAAGGGATATTACACTGTTGTGCCAAAGGAGAAATAAACGTCTCATAGTCAACATGACGTATGTTACTGAAATTTTGTATATTGGAAGCCACACTACAGGACACTAAG
>NZ_QLIT01000329.1 GCF_003574485.1 Facilibium subflavum | reverse complement strand
GTGATTAATACAAGTAAAATCATGGCATCAATTAAGCTTGTATTTGAGCTAAAGTTAACAAAAATTCAAACAGAAAAACTACTTAGTGTCCTGTAGTGTGTATTTTTACTAGATTGTATTTTGTTAATAATTGGTAGATTTCATAAACTGGTAGACCCATAATTGCAGAATAACTGCCTCTTATTTGTTTAACAAAAACAGCACCTAATCCTTGAATAGCATACCCTCCAGCTTTATCAAAAGGCTCTTTTGTCTCCCAATAATCCTTCATCTGCTTTGGCGTTATTTCATCAAATAGTACATCGCTAATAACAGGTTCATAATGCACTTGATCACCTATAGAAAAGCCTATAGAAGTAATCACCTGATGCCAAGTATTACTCAAAAGCCTCATAAATTCTGAAAACTGCTGATAATCTTTTGGCTTACCTAAAATATGATGATTTTTAACAACTGCAGTGTCGGCAACCAATATAGGATAAGGCTTTGTTGCCTTTTGTTTTGCTGCAGCAAGTTTCTTATATATGATCCTATTTAGATAATCTTCTGCCAACTCACCTGGATGCACACTTTCATCAATATCAACCTCTGTACACGATGATTT
>NZ_QLIT01000328.1 GCF_003574485.1 Facilibium subflavum | reverse complement strand
TTAGATGCGTTTACCCTGATTGGAAGCTAGTTTTGGTGAAAATTATAGAGACTTATGCATTAATCTGCATAAGCGAAATGGAAAGTTGGATTTACAAATGTCGAATGACCATTTTGGTTGGTTGTTAATCCCTCGTTCAATCACTGATAGAAATGAGATGAGGCTAAAAGTTATGTCACTGATTGAAAGTAGTGATGTTGAAGTCTGGTATTGGTTTAATAATGCCTTCCATTCGTCAGATTTTGAGTTTATTGATAACTCCGTGTGGGGGAGGCTGATATTTAAACATAGTAACGCTGAAAATATAAATTCACTTATGAGAGCTATTCTTGAGCTGATATATCAACAGTCATAATCCAGTGAGTTAGAGTGGAAATACTAAGAGGTTGGAAATGGGAAAAGTATTAGTTTTTGTCGGTGGTGTCAGAGGGGTCTTAAAGAAATATATTAAAGATGGATGGAGCGTGGTTTGGATCTTGCATAGCCGGGAGTATCAACAATCAGACCGGTGTTTCCATGTAAAAAACCTAATTATTATTAATGACTTTTCTCTAGATGCGGTTCTTGGTAGTGTGAAGAATATAACATATATTCAAGGCGCAAAGTTTGTTAGCTTTCATGATGACTATCATTTTCTTGCCAACGAGATGGCGACTCATTTTAAGGGGGTGTGTTTTTTGACCTTATCGTGGTGACGGTTCAAAGAGAAGATCCTTATTGGAAAGACTCAATCCATTGCAATAATGAGAAAATAAAGCTGTGTTATGGTGGTGCTGAGCGGCGTGATAGTGTGCGAAATGCACTGATGGGGCTTAAAAATTTTGCTGAGGATGATGACTGG
>NZ_QLIT01000327.1 GCF_003574485.1 Facilibium subflavum | reverse complement strand
GCTAGACATCTAGCTAGAGCGACACGTTGACGCTGACCACCGGATAGTTGATGAGGCTTTCTTTTTGCTAGATGATCCATTTTTATAATTTTAAGAGCTCTATCTGTAGCTTTTTCAATATCTTCTTTATTTAGAGATTTTTCTTGTTTTAGTCCAAACATAATGTTTTGTTTTATAGTCATATGAGGGAATAGGGCATATGACTGAAACATCATGTTTACAGGTCTTTTATATGGAGGTGTATTTGACATATCTACACCATCAATAATAATTTTGCCATCAGTTGGTTTTTCAAAACCCGCTAACATTCTTAGAAGAGTACTTTTCCCGCTACCTGAACCTCCAAGTAGCGAAAAAAACTCCTTTGGATAAACCTCCAGGTTGACAGAGTCAACAGCTAGATGCCCATCGTCGAATTGTTTTGATAGGTTTTTTATAGAAACCAAAGGTTTTTTTGAAGATCTTTGCATCTTTAGATTCTATAGTTTAATAAAGGTGCTTAATGATAATCAATTTTTTGATAGAAAAAAATTAACTTTTAATAGTTAACTATTTTTATTGATAATCAG
>NZ_QLIT01000326.1 GCF_003574485.1 Facilibium subflavum | reverse complement strand
GGGAAAACACTCAGAGCTAAGCTAAGAGGGCATTTTGAATACTATGGCGTGAGCGGGAATTTTCCTGCAATCGCAAAATATTACTCAATTGCCAAAAGATTGGCAAAGAAGTGGTTAAATCGAAGAAGCCAGAAGCGGAAAATGAGTTGGGAGAAGTTCAACAAATATATTGAACGTTACCCACTACCGCAGCCACGAATCACACATGATTTTTATACTTTAACAGGTTCAGTGAGTTAAGTTGAAGAGCCGTATGTGGGAAATCTACAAGTACGGTTCTGTGAGGGGCATCATGCTTTCTCACATTATGTTTAAAATTTAAATTATAAATAGGAGAAACAGAGATGTCTACTCGACAGCGCGATGAAATTTTACAGATAGCTATTGAGGCATATAACAAACTTATAAATGAAATCCAATCAAGCTCAACGGGTTATAATAGCGAATGGGTGACTGATCAGAGGAAACGGCAATATCGTAGAATTAGTGAAGATATGTCCAGCAAATATACCAGACTCCTTGAGGAAGTTAAATATGATGATTGCAATGATTTTTACAATATGCATCTTCAGGTTCAACATGCAAATTGTGAAGCTCAGGCTATTATCTTGGCAAAAATATTAACAGAGCGAGAAATTTCTACACGTTTGTTATGCATGCAAGCGATTGGTAGGCGTATCCATACGATGCTGGGTGTGTATGATGAGGACGGAGCGCTGATAATGATTGCAGACCCCTGGGCGGGCAAGATAATTATGGTAGATGAGGATAGAGAATTTTCTCACTTTAATTTGGCAGATACTAACAATTTAGATAAGACATATACAGCAGTATCAGCCAAAGAATCTACCAGGAAGCCATTACCTGAAAAATTAGCTGCTGCGTTTAGCAAGCTACCGTCTCAGTTAAATACTGGACTTGATGGAATTGCTCAGATTAACTCATATTCTTTATCTCGATTTATCGAGTTATATGTAGATCCAAGGCTAACAACCAGCTTGAATGAAAAATTAATAGATCTAACAAAAGGCAAAGGCTTTCTTGAGGAAAATGATGGAGAAAAGTTACTTTTTAATTATTTTATACGTAATAAAAAGGCACTTAATATTCTTTATTCAGACGACTTAATCAGCTTGATTCCGTTTTATATAGCAAAAAAACTACTTAAAAATGATGTTGAACAGGAAAATTTGGTGCTGCAAAAACTAGGGCAGATGTTAAGTGCTAAAGACAGGAAATCTTTACAATTAGCATGCAAAATCAATACCGGAAGTGGTATTGCCAAGCCTGGAACGCAAAAAGACTTTTTAGAGTATTTTGAGCGTAGTGGACTTAAAATTGATCTACAAAAAAATATAACTAAGGCGATCGAGTTTTGAAAATTGCGTGGTTTTACGCTGTTATTTCAATCGCTTTAGTATTAAGCTGTACAAAAAGTAGAGTCAGCCGCTCCCATTACTGAGAACAGCTCCTCAAAGAACGCAGCATGCGACTTTCACCGCACTGCGCTTAGGCCTCTCAAAGGCGTTTTGTGTTACCCAGCTACCATTTAGCTGTATCACATTACAGCAATGGGGTAGTCAGACCAAGTATTACGTCCCTTAGTAGCCGTGCGTTTTCAAAGTATTCTTTATACGCAGGATCTTAAGGTGTTGCCTCACTCTTAATTTTAATATGGCGACGAATAGGGGTGGTAACCATGCGCTTTCGAGTCAGTGTGATTGTGGTGGAATCGATAATAATTAGGTTCTGTGAAC
>NZ_QLIT01000325.1 GCF_003574485.1 Facilibium subflavum | reverse complement strand
GGACTTGAACCAGTGACCCCTACCATGTCAAGGTAGTACTCTAACCAAGCTGAGCTAAGCGACCAACGAGAACTGATTATAAATTCTTAGGACAAATATTCAAGCGTTTTTTGCATCTTTGTGGCTTTAATTGCGATATTTTCTTTCTAAGGTTCCCTAAAGCGTGATATTCATCGATTATTCTGTGATGGGGATATTGTCATTTCAATATATTTCCATTTGTTCGTCATCAGAGTTTTGTTTACAAATAAAAATTTTGTTAGTATCGTCATTCATTAGTATGGTGTTTACTGAAATGACGATAGATTAAGGTTGGAACATGAACTTAGTTATTTTTTTTGGCAGTGGATTTAATTGGAAGCATGAAGCATATTTTCTACAAGGATATGATCATTTGATCAGTATTGATTGCTCAGATAAGTATATAAATATACTGCCACCTGATGATGCAAAAAGTTCCCAGATATGGCGTCAATGTGTATCAAGGTGGCATCAACACGTAGATACCAGTATAAATAGCCTAAAAGAAAAATTATCTCAAATAAATACTGTTGAAAGGTTACTCATCATTAATTCAGTTCATTTTAAGGGAGATCAGTCTATTGAGGAGTTCGCTTCCAATCACACTACAGGACAGTAGCCACTGAACCCCTTTATTTTTAAGCGTTTTCATGTCATTTTTGTTTTGCTAAAAACGTAATAAAAAGAAGCATGGAACACACAAAGGAACTTCAGCAACTACTTAAGCACTATTTTAACGATACTCGTCACACTTTAGAATGCCTAGATCGGAT
>NZ_QLIT01000324.1 GCF_003574485.1 Facilibium subflavum | reverse complement strand
GGTCATGCTGGTCATGCAAATGTAATATGGCTATTACTATGCTATTTAATGCTAGTCTTTGGTGAACTATGTATTTCACCAGTTGGTTTAGCGCTTGTTACTCGACTAGCTCCAGAGCATTTAAAATCTACAATGATGGGAGTATGGTGGACGATCAGTGCTTATGCAGGATTTTTTTGTGGCGTAATAAGCTCACATATAGCGGTTACAAAGAACACTCCAGCAAGTAGCTTTGCATCAGGATATTTTAAACTTTTTATTGCAGCAACTATTGTGGCTGTTATATTACTTGCGTTAACTCCGATATTAAAAAAACTTACTAAACTTAGGGTATAAAAATGATTCTAATTGCGAATGATGAAGGTCGTGGTGGCGTACCTGAAGCTTTTAAACGACTCCAAAATAAAGAAAATGGCCTTCGGGCTATGATTGAAGGTATCAAACTTGTAGAAAATGACACAACTATAAAAACCGTTGGTAGAGGATCTTGGCCTGATATCCTAGGCAGTGTAACTTTAGATGCTTCTGTAATGGATGGTGATGATTTGCGTACAGGATCTATAGGGGCTCTTAAAGGTTATGCTAACCCTGTAGAAGTAGCTTATGAAGTAATGCA
>NZ_QLIT01000323.1 GCF_003574485.1 Facilibium subflavum | reverse complement strand
CACATCGACATGACAAAAGATTTGTTTAGTACGATACATTGAACATATAGCAGCTACTATTTCTCAGAATTCGAACGTTAGTCATCGTAATCTTACATGGAAGTCAAAGAGACCCATAATCTCAATATTGCCATCAGACAACCCTCTCGCTAAGTCACCCGTTTTGTACAAACGCGTATATCCTTTTTCAAAATCCTCATCTGTCGCAAAGGGATTATCAATAAAACGCTGTTTTGTCAGTTCAGGTTGGTTTAAATAACCTCTTGATAAACCTATACCTGCTAAATAAATTTCTCCTATCGTATTTGGGGTCACAGGAATACCAAAATTATCTAAAATATAAATTTTATTATTTTTTATTGGCTGGCCAAGGATATTTTTTCTGGCAAATATCTGAGACACTAAGGATGAAATTGTTGCTTCTGCCGGACCATATTCATTAAAAATATGTTGTGAACTTAAATAACTGAAATCCTGAAAAGCTTCACCTCCCGAAACAATGCGTTTTATACATTCTAAATGCAAACCTTTACCTAATAATTTCAAGTAGGAAGGTGTTGCATGAAAATGTGTCACTTTATTTTTTTGTAGTAAATATTTAATATTATCCAAGTGGTCAATGCTTTTTTGATCAAAGATAATTAGCTTTGCACCCGTGGTTATTGCAATAAAAATTTGTTCAACAGATGCATCAAAAACATAGTGAAAAAATAGTGCAATTACATCTAGATTATTAATGAAATAATAGCTAGCTTGGTTTGAAATAAAATTAACAAGGCTATTATGTTCTATCATCACCCCTTTAGGTTGACCAGTTGTACCGGATGTATAGATTACATAAGCCAAATCACTGGCTTGACTAAACGGTGCTAAATTATCCAACGACTCTTGACCATAATCTATCTCATCTACTGCAATCATCTCAAGTGCTTGAGATGATTTTAATTTATTAAGACGGTCTAAATAAACAGACTGGGTGAGTAGTAATGAAGTGGCTATATCTTTGAGTATATAACGAATCCTAGTATCTGGATAATTTGAATCAGTAGGCACAT
>NZ_QLIT01000322.1 GCF_003574485.1 Facilibium subflavum | reverse complement strand
GTCACCCGCAAATGTCGCTAGTGCACCAAACAGCATCATACTGACCATACTTGAGGCTAAGCCGGCACCAATGTCAGTGCTGAAAAAGTCGCCAATACTGCTGTGGACGCTGGGGTCAGTGTTACTAACCGGGTTATCATCAAAAGCATTGTAACGATTAAGAAGATTATATCTATCCCTTTGCATAAAACGCATCTGTTGTAAGTTATAAAAGCGTGCCCTTAGGTAAACAAATCCGGTTTCTGGATCCTGGTATTCACCATCGTACGTCAATGGGTTATATGCCAAGGGTTGAGAGAAACCTAGAGGCTTATTTTTAGAGAACAAACGCTGTTGCCGATAGCTTGAAAAATTATAAACTTTCTTGAGCTTTGTAGAAGAGCTTAACAGTAAATCCGTCGTGTCATGCTTGGCAGCCGAGAAGTAATAAGCGTGCTGATTAAAAGCATTTGCAAGATAACGTGAATCCTTAGACAAATAAGCACTTTGACTATTAAGTTGTTTATCCTCATCTTTGATTAACTGCTTGTTTTGACAAATAATGCTAAGCTGCCTATGCGCATTATCAGATGACCTGCCGGTTTTTGCATTTCGTAAACCTT
>NZ_QLIT01000321.1 GCF_003574485.1 Facilibium subflavum | reverse complement strand
ATTATGGTATTGACGTTGACTTCAAGCCCAGCAGGTTACAAGACATACTAAAAGCCAACCTTTTGGTACAAGATAAAAATGAGGCATATTTAGAGCCTTTTTGGTCTGTTTTAATAAAGGAGGGTAACAATAAATTTATAAACTCAACAGTTGTCAGTAGTTATACTAAAGACTATCTAGCACGCGTCTATAATCATTCAGATAAAATGCAAAAAGTAAAAGATGCAAAAACTTATAAAGAAACCATTGAAAATGATGATGATAACCTGTTGGGGCAACTAAATCTTTTAATTAAAAACCTTAAGTTCAATAGTGTTAATGGTGTTGGACAAGAGACAGTTGCTGGGAGTCAGGGGGAGCTTGCACTTCATCATTTTATAGACTATTTAACAAAGGTTAAAGACCAGGTAGCTCATTTAAATAACACAGCGCTTAATCAGGAGCTTAAGCTGTTGCGTCAGATGGTTGGTAAATATGCGCCTGGCGAGGCACAAATTCCAGAAATAGAAACCTGCTTTGCAACAAGAGCACAAAAATTACAAGAAGTAATATCAGCATTAAAAAAGGATCTGGCAAATATTTCTGTTAGCAAACAAGATAAGGCACAGCTGGTGCAAGAGGCAAATGAGAAGTATGAAAGCGCTGTAAAAGCGTAACCGCGAGCCCATCCATCTAACTGTGTAAATTTTTCATAGTACTTAAATTCTGCCTTCAAATTTAATTAAAAAATACGGCATTGCTTCACTCCAGCTTCTAATTGGCATTGTCCATTTTTTTGTCATATAGTCC
>NZ_QLIT01000320.1 GCF_003574485.1 Facilibium subflavum | reverse complement strand
AGTTAGATGGATGGGCTCCGGCATTTCAAAAGACACTTGTAAGCCCTTTTGTAAAAAGAATTTATCACTATGTTCATCCTAATACTATAACGATTTTTGCTTTAGTTACAGGTGTTATTGCTGCGGTGTTTGTTGCTGTAGATTTGAGATTCTTGGGTGTATTTATTTTATTACTATCAGGCTATCTAGATATTGTTGATGGTTGTGTTGCCCGCATGCGTAATACAAGCTCCTCTTTAGGTACTGTTTTGGATATTTTATCCGATCGTTTTGTAGAAGCTTTTATCGTAATTGCTTTATATCTCCGTCAGCCTGAAATGGCACTTATTGCCCTTTTAATGATGGCCTCGATGCTTGTTTGTGTTTCAAGTTTTTTACTGGTTGGTATTTTTTCTGATAAGCACAGCCAGAAGACTTTTTATTACAGCCCAGGGCTTATGGAACGTGCCGAGGCTTTTATCTTTTTCATTGCGATGATTTTACTGCCTTCAATGACAATAGTTCTTGGGGTTGTCTTTGTTCTTTTGGTATTATGGACAACTTTTTTTCGTGTTTTTGAGTTTTATAGGCAAACAACGGTTTTAAAATAGAGGGGTTGAAGCTGGTGGTCGCTACTGGACTTGAACCAGTGACCCC
>NZ_QLIT01000319.1 GCF_003574485.1 Facilibium subflavum | reverse complement strand
TCTCTACCATGCCCAAGTTCTTCAGAAATAATCATTCTAGTTTCAAAATCTTGTATTTTCTGCTCAGGAGTTAATTGTTTTGATGTTAGGCCTCCATTTTTTGGGCATTCACGTCCTGTTAGTTGCCTATATCTATCTTGAGCATAAGCGTGGCGAAAGCCGTGCATATTTTTAATTTCTGCCCGCTGACAAGCTTTATCTAATGCCTCTCTAGCTTGATAATATTTTTTATCAGACTCTATTAATGACCCTTTGCCAGCTATATCTTTTACTTTTTGTAACAATTCTTTTTGTTTTTCGTTTAAAATTGGGATTGTTCTTGGTCTTCCACCCTTTGTCCAAGAGCTTTTAAGCTCTATTCTATTATCTTTTATTGCATAATTAGGTTGAAACTTTAGGCTTTCCTCTCTTCTTAAACCAAATTCTCGTTGAAGTTGAATTGCTAGTGATTGCCTATTATTTAATTTCGCTAGCTTGTTATAATTTAGCTCTTGAGCTTTATTTTTTGAATTATCGCTATATTTTCTATTCTCAATTTCTAATTTTTGGTTATCAGGAAGTTCCTTTCCTAATTTCTCTCCGAGCCATCGAATACAGGCGAGTCGATTTTTAATTGTTGCTGTTGTTAATCCTTGAGCTTGCCATTTATCCCTTAAAATATAGCAATGTTTTGCTCCAAAATTCTTGGCTGTTACGTGCTTATGTCCCATCTGAGCCAAATCTTTATTAGCCCTAAGCAATATATTTTTTCTATTAGCTTGAGTTGAACAAGTTCCGTCTTTGTTATGTTTAAGAGCGGAATGTATAACTCGTCTGAAAATATTCTTAGCCATATAATT
>NZ_KZ984706.1 GCF_003574485.1 Facilibium subflavum | reverse complement strand
ACAGGTGTCCTGTAGTGTGAAAATATATCTAATTATTGTTTTGCAGGATTATGCTGCCTGGTAAGCTGCTACAAAAGTCGATTTCCACATGCTTTGGGAAAATAACACAGATGTGAACGTGTAAAATAACCCACTGCTGGCATACAAAGTCATATCAAACACCTTATATAACCAGCTCAAATACCTTCTGCATTACTTACTGTCTCTACTAAATGCTTAAAACAGCGATGTTTTAAGATTTTTTAAAAAAATGCATTCGCACGTGATTGCTTTTTATAATAAACTACCTTCTATAATTTATAGCAAAAAAGAAGGCAGATTGATATGAATATATTAGTAGTTGGCAATGGTGGCCNNTTGCGCAATCAGAACATACGGCTATTGTATACGTTGCCCCAGGAAATGCAGGTACTGCAAGAGAAAAAAAAGTCAAAAATATTGCCATCTCAGTTACTGATATTGATCAACTTGTATCATTTGCTAAACAAAACCATATTGAATTAACGATCATTGGACCTGAAATACCCCTAAGCCTTGGCATTGTTGACATCTTTGAACAACATGGGCTCAACTGCCTGGGGCCTCACAAGGCTTGCGCACAATTAGAAGCTTCTAAAACCTTCAGCAAAGACTTTATGGCTAAATATAATATCCCAACGGCTGATTATCAAAACTTCCATGATGCAGAAAAAGCCAAGGCCTATATTGCTGACAAACCCATGCCAATTGTTATTAAAGCAAGCGGCCTTGCTGCAGGTAAAGGCGTTGTTATTGCGCAAACAAAAAGCCAAGCCAAGCAAACAATTGATGACATGCTAAATGGCAACAAGTTTGGAGAAGCAGGTTGCGAAATTGTGATTGAAGAATTTTTAAATGGTCAAGAAGCCAGTTTTATTGTGTTATGTGATGGAAAAACAGCACTGCCAATGGCTTCATCACAAGATCATAAAGCAAGAGACAATGGCGATAAAGGCCCTAATACAGGAGGAATGGGGGCCTATTCACCTGCACCTATTGTCACAGATGAAGTCCATCAAAAAGTGATGAAAGACATTATTCAACCTGTTATTGATGGCATGCAAAAAGAAGGACACCCTTATAAAGGGTTTTTATATGCAGGGCTTATGATTATGCCAAATGGCCAGATAAAGACCTTAGAGTTTAATTGTCGCTTTGGTGATCCTGAAACGCAACCGATTATGATGCGGTTAGACTCCGATCTTATTGAGTTGAGTTTTGCTGCATTAAATGAGGAACTGGAGTTCTATGAAGCACATTGGAATCCACAAACAGCGCTTGGCGTTGTGATGGCTTCTAAAGGCTATCCGGAGAGTTATCCTAAAGG
>NZ_QLIT01000316.1 GCF_003574485.1 Facilibium subflavum | reverse complement strand
TTAGATGCGTTTACCCTGCACTAATGGATAAGGTATTTGTATAAGTTCCTATATACTCTAAAGTACAGGTTGTCAGGGCATGATCCTCTTTATTTTCTGTTGAACAATGTGTCAGCGTCATGGTCCCCCAGGTACTTGTTATCATTGTATTAAGTGGAGATGTAATCGTGACAGTGTCACCAACGTTCGCGCCTAACAGCTCAGCATTCACACCAGCTAAATCTATTTGCTTATACCATTGCCCTTCCATATTGATAACAGTAGAAGCACTATTAGCAAGACCGTAAACTGGCAGAAATAATAAAGCAAAAGCCATAAACAGTGATTTGCAATAATGCCAGTATCGTATTTGTATGTCCATATTATCCTCCTGAAGTCAAAATTTTGTTCATATCCATATCATCCCAAATTAAAAACATTTGGTTGGGTTACTAACATCAACTCGATAAATATTCCACTGACCTGTTTTGCTATTCCAATAAACGCCACGATAAGTATGCGCTTCTTTTAGTGCACGTAAATCCCAACGCAAAATAGGCACAGAAATTTGGTATTTATGCATTGTCATACCATAGTCTGTAAAGCGATACCATTTGTTATAATCGATTAGGCTCATCACGCCATTATCCTGATCAGATAATGTAAAACACCGGCTGCACTGTTTATTATCAAAAATACGTTGACGTGTGCTCCAGGAGTCACCTTGAGCATAGCGATACCAAGTTTCCCCATCAATGCCAAAATAAATAGCAGGATTATTTTTAGCATCTAAAAGGATATTAGCATGCTCTGACATCGCAGCATTATAATAACCATCGATCACATCAGCCTGCGCACTGCCACTTGCAATGCGCATGGGAAGTGGTGAAATTGTTGCACTTGAGCGCTTTTTAAAGGTGTGTCCACCATCATCGGAGTATGCCGTAATAACATAGTTAAATATATTCGACGCATTATCTGCATTAATAGGCACGGTAATATACATTCGGTTATTTTTGTCAAATCGCATATCTGCTTTGTAACGCTGATATGAAGATCCATTTTCTCCACTGTTTTCCCAAATGATAACTTTATACTTACCATCATACTGCTCAGGCGCAAGCGCCCCCAAAGCTTGCCAGGTTTTGCTTTGCAAATCATAATGATTATAAACCAACGCCTCTACCACCTACTTGCCACCAGGGGCTTTTTGCCTGCACGCGAGACACCATATAAAGCTCACCATTATTATCAACCCGAAAAAAATTATAGGTAAATGCATTTCCAGGCATCGCATTTGGATATTCGACAAAGTTTGATACATCATATGGTTTTGCAGAGCGCCAATAATATAGCGATGAATTATGTGCGCCACCAGCAATGTGAATATAGCCTTGTTTATCTACTGCAATTGAAAACTCATTGTGCGCATCGTTATTCATGCTAACATCTGAATCCACATAATATTCTTCAACAAAACCATTAAAAATTTTACCTACTTTGACGTTAAATCCCGGGGTAATGTAGACAAAATAAATTACACCATCAACGGTTGTGACTGGTGTTGAAAAAGTATCTGAATACCAACCGGACACAGCTGTTGTTTGGTACTCATTAACAACTTGGAACTGATCCTTGGAAACATCATAGTCGCAGATTTGATCTATCTTAGGTGTTGTAATATTCAGCACATTTGAAACAGACCTATTACCACTTAAATCAACGGCTTTGATATAAATTTTATAATTATCGCCTGGCTTTAGTGTGTTGATAAGGTAAGATGTCCCTGAAAATGTTGTTATTAACTGATCGTTAAGAAAAACTTCATAACTAATTTCATCTTCCGGCGTTTGATCATCTGTCACTGCCTGCCAGTGAATTTCTACTTGGTTGCTCTTTAAATCAGTATAAGAGATACCTGGCACTTCTGGCGGTGTTGTATCTTTTTCAGGTGATTGACCATTTATGCTGCAGGAAAAACCATTAATCGCAAAATAATTTGGTGAGCCCATCCATCTAACT
>NZ_QLIT01000315.1 GCF_003574485.1 Facilibium subflavum | reverse complement strand
AAACCTATTACACGTTTGTTGACAAATGCTGTTGCTAAGCTGTGTAAGACGATACAAGGCAGCTCTACGTTTCACTATTTAGGAAAGAGAGCAAAATTTCTAGAGGCATTTTCTGATTACGATGCAGAGAGTGTTTGTGACTGGGTTAAATCTGAGGGCTTTGAAAAGCTTAAGAAGTTGAATCAATCTAAAACAGAGACATCTGTCCTTCACGAACAATTGAGAAAGGACTCTCCTGCATTACAGGGAATGCATAAATGTGCAGCGTTATTGGATATTCTTGTTGAAGATTTTCCTGTAGATGTATTGCAAAAATGCTTTAATTCAATGGAACCTTTAGAACTGTATGCATTTTTACAAGCGCTTAATAAAGGTTTTTCAGAGAGTGAAGTTGAAACACAGTTAAATTTGCTGGCATGCTGCATAGCGGATTTTTTTAACGATGAAGCCATACAAAATAAGATGGTGATAGAGGAATTAAATACGTTTTTGCAAATTCATGGGTTAGATATTCAAAATATCCAAGGTATCCAAGATATGGAATCAACCGATAATAAACGGTTGGTTATTCAAGCGTTTTTACAGTTTATTAAGGATATACAAGATATAAAATCAATCGATAAGAAACAATTTATTATTCAAGCGC
>NZ_QLIT01000314.1 GCF_003574485.1 Facilibium subflavum | reverse complement strand
GGACTCTGTCTTAAATCCAATAAAGGGAAAAGAAATGACGGAGATGGTGTGCATATTTGAGCACTGAGTACGAGATACAAGCCAACAATATATATCAACAAACGGATTACAGAGATTCCAAATGCATAAGGATAATGGTTATGAAATCTTGTTAATTCTTGCAAGCATGGTTGACTTGGTTAATTCTATTGTACAGTTATTAGGGTTTGCAAAAGATAATATTATCGCTGATAATACACAAAAAACCCCAGCGACCTATACCGGTGCAGTGATTGAGCCTTTAAGTTTCTCAAAAGGGAAATGCATACATTATCAAGCGTGGCTGTCAGCGCAGGAGAAAGCCTATCAAACAAGCTACTGGTATTCCGATTCAATTAATGATCAGGCTTTAGTGACTGAGGTTGATTATGCCATGTGTGTTAATCCTGATGCAAAACTCAATGCGCTGGCAACAAAAAACTGCTGGTCAGTTTGGTATTGGGAGCAAAGTGCGGGCGATTTGTTGTATAAACCGGATAATGTTTAAGAAAATTTTTCTTTATAGCTGTATGATCCAGGGCAAATTTATGTTT
>NZ_QLIT01000313.1 GCF_003574485.1 Facilibium subflavum | reverse complement strand
ATGTCCCGTTTTATCTGCTAGTTCTGAGGCAATACAAGCTTTAAATCGACGATTGTTTTGTGCCATCACAATTGGCATTGAATCAACAAGTCTATGGTTTATCTGGTCATAAACAGCATGAGGTAGCCTGCCTTGATAGTATTCAAGCAGTACTGGAAAAACATCTTCTAATCTGTTTAGCCTATGGTTAAATGCAGCATAGGATGGTAGTTTTGGAAAAAGATCGCTCCAGTAGCTCTTTGCATGCTGATAGATATCTTTTACCTTCCTGCGCCCTTCAATAATGCCCATGAGGTATATGGTTATAACTTCTTGATCCGTAAAGATGGGGTTATTGTTATTACTAAACCTTTGACAGAAGTATTGCAAAGTTGATTCATAATATTCGGATATTTGTAGGTATAGTGATATAATATTGCTCAGCCAATCCATCGTATCTTGGTGTTTTTGTTGGTCCATTAACACAATAAAGCATGGATTGGCAACTCGTAAGCTTTATTTTTGAATATTATTCAACCCTTGATTCGCAT
>NZ_QLIT01000312.1 GCF_003574485.1 Facilibium subflavum | reverse complement strand
AAATGCGAATCAAGGTTTAAATTATACGCAGTATTTTTGCACCAACAATTCAAATGCTGCACACAACCTTCCAAACACATGAACCAACAATCCTTTTGTAGATCTGACTTTGCTTGCTATTTCTATGCCTGTTTTTTCCTGAATCCAATTGTTCATTGATTCCACTGGTTGTCTAATCTTAGATACCGCCATTGAGTACAGCTGATCCGCTGCATCTAAGTATTCTTGCCCTTTTCCTTTTTTAACGGGAGTATATGTGTTGGTTTCCTGATTTGCTGGATAGGCCTTGTCACCAAATTTTGTGTATTGTTTAACCTTTGGATCATTGCAAAGCAACTCATATGCCTTGCCATCATTCATTCCTGCATGAGTTAATCCAATACTCTCGGGAATAGGCATACAGCCAACTTGGTAACTTGCTAAAATATGAAGCTTAACGCCATAATAATAAAGGTTTTTAGCAGCGCAATATCCAGATTTATCTGCTAGTTCTGAGGCAATACAAGCTTTAAATCGACGATTGTTTTGTGCCATCACAATTGGCATTGAATCAACAAGTCTATGGTTTATCTGGTCATAAACAGCATGAGTTAGATGCACAAGTAAAGCGCCATCGACCGGTGAATGGGCAGCTGAATTTAAAGAGAACCGCTGAACGTGTTGGGCAATATCTACACGAAATACATCAAGATGAGGCGTGCCTTAAGGGTTTTAAAATCAAACCTGCAGAAGAATTAATTGTTCAAACAGATGGTGGTTACATTAAAGATAAGCACCCAACTCGAGGTAACTTTGAAGCTCTG
>NZ_QLIT01000311.1 GCF_003574485.1 Facilibium subflavum | reverse complement strand
CTGAATAACTAGTCGTATCAATACTCGTGAAGCGCTGGCAAAGGTCAAGCTGATCGCAAACATGTGCTGCTATCTCAGTGTAAAGTAGCTCACAACCATAATCATGAATCGCATCTAAAACACGACCCAACCGGTGTCTATTCAGATCAGATGCCTCTATCTTTTGATCAAATAAAACATCAAGGGCCTTCGTTTCAAAAAACTGGGGCGTTAAGGATAAGGGACGGCTAGCAAAACCTAAGCCATTCATGCATAAAGCAGCTAAAACCTCACCGGGTTTTACCTTCTCCTGGTCAGAAAAACCTAGCTTCTTGTTCACGAAATCAATAATCCCAAATTTCTTGAATATCCCAGTTACTAATCCCAGATGATCCAGGTTCTTCGTTTGTAAAATTTCCATTTTGAATACAGTTTGCATATAACTTTGTGAAATATCCTACACGAAAAAACTTTAAAATGCTTTATTAGGCATGATCAATGTGTGTGGATAGGCCTTGTCACCAAATTTTGTGTATTGTTTAACCTTTGGATCATTGCAAAGCAACTCATATGCCTTGCCATCATTCATTCCTGCATGAGTTAATCCAATACTCTCGGGAATAGGCATACAGCCAACTTGGTAACTTGCTAAAATATGAAGCTTAACGCCATAATAATAAAGGTTTTTAGCAGCGCAATATCCAGATTTATCTGCTAGTTCTGAGGCAATACAAGCTTTAAATCGACGATTGTTTTGTGCCATCACAATTGGCATTGAATCAACAAGTCTATGGTTTAATGGCACTAAGTTAAGCCGCTTTTTTGTATAAACCTCGAGCTTTTTTTAGTGGAGGATGTGTCTTTGTTCTGCGGTTTACGCACCGAGGCGTGTTGCGTCCTGTTCTGTTGGCGACCTGGTTATGGACAATGATTTTAAACAGTGGTCTGAGTATTTCGGCATCGTATTTGG
>NZ_QLIT01000310.1 GCF_003574485.1 Facilibium subflavum | reverse complement strand
CCTCGCCATGCGATATAAGGTGCGGCTTCAAGTTGCGCATCTGGAAATAGGCTTTGCCGGCAAATGGAATTAACACCATCACAGCAAAAAAGCCAGTCTACGGTTGTACTTTCGCCATTGGATAGTAATAATGTCACTTTATTATCAGCCTGAGAGATATTATCAACACTGACTCCTTTATGGTAAATATTCTGTGGCAGTTTTTGATGTAATTGCGAATAAATCTCTGACCAGTTATGTGCCATGAAAACACTTAAAAATAAAGGACTTCAGTGGCTACTGTCCTGTAGTGTGATTTTTATGCTGGTGGTATTAAAGTGAATGTTTTAAGTCAATCATTTTTTGTTTCAGTGGCACATCGCAAAAATTGGTGTAAAAAGGTACAATTTATTGGATTCTGTGGTCGAAACAACTAGACAATTGCTTAGGCAAATTATAAACTTTGACCCTGAAAATTTAAGTAATCAAATAGTAATAGGATAAAAAATGCAAGTATCAGTTGAAAAGAAAGAAGGCATTCACTGCGTTTTAAATATTGAGCTATCTGCAAGTGAAGTGGATCAAGAAGTATCTAAGCGCATTAAGAAAATTGCAAAAACAGCAAAAATTGATGGATTTAGACCTGGAAAAGTACCAGCAGGTGTGATTAAGAAGAAATACGGCGAGCAGATTCGTTTTGAAGTATTAGGTGATGTGTTGCCTCAGAAGTATACAAAAGCAATTCAAGATGAAAACCTTAATGCTGCTGGTGTTGAAATTGAGATTACACAAAATGAAGAAGGCAAAGAAGTTAAATTCAACGTTGATGTCGAGTTATTCCCTGAGATTGAAGTAAAAAACTTAGACCAGATTGAGGTTGAAAAACCCGTTGTTGAGCTTGGCCAAGAACAAACAGATAAAATGATTGATAATCTTCGTAAGCAGTTGGCAAGCTGGGATGTTGTTGATCGTGAAGTGCAAAAAGATGACCGTGTAACGATTGATTTTGTTGGTCGTGTAAATGGAGAAGTCTTTGAGGGTGGGTCGGCGAATGATTCAGAAGTGACTATTGGTTCAGGGCAAATGATTCCAGGATTTGAAGATGGTATCATTGGTATGAAAAAAGATGAAGAAAAGACGATTAAAGTTACTTTCCCTGAAGACTATCAAAACGAAGAGCTTAATGGAAAGGAAGCTGAGTTTGATATTGTTGTAAAAGAAATCAAAGCAGCAACGCTACCAGAGATTGATGAAGAGTTTATCAAGCAATTTGGTATTAAAGGTGGTGTTGATGAGTTTTATGCTGAGATTACACAGAATATGGCTCGTGAGCTAAAAGCGGCTAAGCAGCGTAAAACAAAAGAGCAAGTGTTTGAAGGATTGAAAAAGGCAATAGATGTCGAAGTTCCAAAGGCCTTGGTGAAAAAAGAAATTGACCGCTTGAAAAAAGATCTTTTAAAACGTCTTGGTGGTAATGGTGCAAAGCTTAAAATAGAAGACTTGCCGGATAATTTATTTGAGGAAAAAGCAAAAGATAGCGTTAAACTTGGCTTGATTCTAAGTGCAATTGCCGATCAGCAATCATTTGAAGCAGATCAAGAAAGCATTGATGCTTTAATTGAAGAGATGGCTTCTGTTTATGAAGATGCAGAAGAAGTACGCCAGCATGTGAAAAATAATAAACAAGAATTAGAAAATATCAAAGCGGTTGTTATTGAAAATAAATTAGTTGACTGGGTGCTTGAGCAAGCAAAAGTTACTGAAAAAGAAGAAGATTTCTTTGAGCTTGTACGTAACACAATGCCGTCATCATAGAAGAAGTTTTCCAGTTATAAGCGAGATCATTCGTAATTATTTTTTTTAATATTTAGCTTGATTCAAGCTTGGCAAAATGTGGTAAAAAACATTAAACTGGTTTGCATTATAAAATATTGTATTAGGCATATAAGCCACTGTTGTGGCTTTTTTGCTATAACAGGGTAAGTGATAACGATATACAAAAATGAGGTAAGTTTGATGATAACAAATAATTTAGTGCCAATGGTTGTAGAGCAAACATCACGTGGTGAGCGTTCATTTGATATATATTCCCGCTTGTTAAAAGAGCGTATTATTTTTCTAAATGGCGAGGTCAATGATGTGTCCGCAAACCTGGTAATTGCACAACTTTTATTTTTAGAATCTGAAAATCCAGATAAAGATATTTATTTTTATATTAACTCGCCAGGTGGTTCTGTTACTGCTGGGATGGGCGTTTATGATACAATGCAATTTATTAAGCCAAATGTCAGTACGATTTGTACGGGACTTGCAGCGAGTATGGGCGCAGTATTGCTATCTGCAGGGACAAAGGGTAAACGTTATTGCCTACCGCATTCCCAAGTCATGATTCACCAACCATTGGGTGGATTTAGAGGCCAGGCTTCTGATGTTGAAATTCATGCACGTAATATGCTACGCATTAAAGAACGTTTGAATCATGTGTTAGCAAAACATACAGATCGCTCTTATGAGGAAATTGTTGAAGCAACAGATCGTGATAACTTTATGATGGCAGAAGAAGCAAAGGACTATGGTCTAATAGATCAAGTGATTGAATCACGCCATCATCTTGTCAAAAACGACTAGGTTCTGTGAACCAAAAAAACTACAAGATGTGAAATTAAGTTGATTTAATTAAAAAATGATTTGCAAGGTTGCAATCCTTGGTTTGAAATATATTTGAGAAAAACAACAAAGGATC
>NZ_QLIT01000309.1 GCF_003574485.1 Facilibium subflavum | reverse complement strand
ATAATATTTTTACTAGGCACTACAAATTGACCTTTTTGGAAGACAAAAACCCTTATAAAATAAGGCCTGAGCAAAAATATCTTTCTTCAAACCTGTGGATAACTTTGAAAAGTGTCAAAGTCGGGAAATAAAACATTCTCCTTAACATTAAGCCAAGGCAGAAGTGCGAAATTTTGAAATACCATGCCCATATCATCTAAAGGCTTTGTAACAGGCTTTTCTTTATATAAGACACTGCCATAACTTGGCATTAAAAGCCCAGCCATAATCCGAAGGAATGTTGACTTACCTGCACCAGATTTACCAAGAATTGCAACGATTTCATTTTCTTTTAAGCTAAAATTAATACGATCTAATACGGTTAAAGTCTGGTTTTTATCTTTGTTAAAATGAAGCTCGACATTACGGCATTCTATTAAATTTTTTGTCGCTAGCATTTTTATTCCCCTTTGATATTTTTACCCATCACGGGCCACTTTACGATTGATATATGCTGATTTACACCTTATAAAAATCACCTGGTCATTTGCGGTTTTTTTTACAAGGTGTAAGACAGCAATGGTTAAAACTAAATCTTGTATTTTGTTTCAGCAAGCTTATAAAGTGGCTTCCAGATAAAAATCACGCACAATGCCACAAGTACACACATCGCCGAGACAGCCAAGGCCGCTTCTGGAATCTGATTATTGTTTGTTGTGACTGCCACAAGCTCGCCAATACCACTTACTGCAATTGTCTTACCACCCCAACTAATAAGCTCAGCAGCAATAGCTGAATTCCAGGCACCACCTGCAGCACTAATAATTCCACAAACCACATACGGAAACACGGCAGGGATCGCAAATTTAAACCACCAGTTAATCCCTCTAAGCTTAAAGCTTTGCGCCATTTCAATTAAATCGCTTGGTAATGATGAAGCACCAGCAATCACATTAAATAAGACATACCATGACGTACCAGTCATGATGAGTGGAATTGTCCAAAAGCTTAAGCTGCCACCTCCTAACATTAAAATAATCGCAACAACTGGAAAGAAAATAGGTTGTGGGATTGCTGCCATCACCTGAATGACGGGTTGAAAAAATCGTACTCTTTTTGCTGAGATCCCAATCCAAATACCAAGTGGTGTGCAAATTAACACACTAAGTAGCATGGCAATGACAACACGATATGTTGTCTGCCACATTAAAGGTAGCAAATAACTCATATTGCCATTGGGAAAAAAACCCCATAGAGAAACCAAAGCCCAAACACTTAAAAAGATAACGCTCATATACCAAATCGCTGTTATGAAATTCCTTAAAGATAAGGGTATGATAATATTTGGCAGGCAGCACTTTTTTGCCAGAATGGTGGGTAAATGCATAAAATAAAATCCCAGCTGTTTTACAAGCTTTCGGGCAAATGTAAACACGAGTGAATGCTGGCATAGTACATACATCCAGGAATGGTGTTCTGTTGCTACATTAATCTGTTCATATTTAAACTTTTTTGACCATCTTACCAGTGGACGAAAAAGAAGTTGATCAAAAAACACAATGCTTAATATAATTGCAATCAATGCGTAGAAAATAGCGGTAATGTTCGCATGCTCCAAGGCAATGCTGATATAAGCACCAACGCCTGGTAACATCACTGTTTTTGTCCCTACTGGAATTGCTTCTGTTGCAACCAGCGCAAACCAGGCTGCAGATTGTGATACCATGGTGTTCCATAAAAGCCCTGGCACAGAATAAGGTAGTTCAATTTTGAAAAACCTCTGCCACGCATTTAGATGATATACATCAGCAGCATCAATAACTTCCTGTGGCACAATCCTAATCGTCTGATAAACAATTAATGCCATGTTCCACGCCTGACTGGTAAAAACACCAAAAATAGCGGCGGCTTCAAGCCCCATGACAGATTTAGGAAACAACAACAGGAAAAATACGGTGGTAAACGTTAAAAAACCCAGTAACGGTACGGACTCCATAAAGTTGATAATAGGTAATACAACCCGTGCAATATGTCTGTTTTTAGCACAAAAGTACCCTGCCAGTAAGGCAAAAGCAAATGACCATATCATTCCGATTAACAAACGCATCACCGTTCGCAACGTGCAATAAGGCAGGTGTACTGGATTTAAAGAAATCGATGCTACAGAAGCCTCACTAATAAAGCTTTGATGCATACCAATCCAAGCATAATAAAGTGCTAAAACACTTAGACTAACAAGTGCCATGAAAACAATATCCTGATAGCGAATATTCAGATATTTGCGCCATGAGATAATTGAAATATGTCGAGTAGACATCTCT
>NZ_QLIT01000308.1 GCF_003574485.1 Facilibium subflavum | reverse complement strand
CTTAACTTAGTGCCATTAATAACCATCATGACTTTTCATACTAAAGCGATCAGGTAATAGCTTTTGAAGGTTTGAAAAATCAATAAAAACACTATTAAGTTCGCTATTGCTGGTATTGTTTAGATGAATGTTAAAGTGCGTATCAGGGCGAATTTCAAACGTTGGTAAGATCTCCAATGGTAATGCTTTTTTAACAATTTTACTATCTTCACTAAATTGTGTTGAAAGTTCAATTTGCGTTTGGTTTTGTATATTGGCAGATGATGTTTTAAAAGATAGCGTCACATTGGCTGTTTTTGCCTTGTCAGTGTAGTAGCGAACCAGTTGATAACAGCTTTGCCCACATTCAAGTGTTGCACCTTTGCTGCCATCCCAACAGGCTTTATCTGCGCCTGTTTTGAGTGATATTTCATTGATGATTGTATCAACTTTAATACGGTTATCATTTACGCTGTTATTTATTGCTGTAATCGTAATTGGTTGACAGCTTGCGCCCACTTTAAGGTTAGATGAAGCAGCGTTTGTTGCCTGAATTTTTTCATGTATGGTACTGCCTGTTTGTGCTTGAGAGATGACATCACTTTGTGTAGATAAGTTAAGTGTACTTGGTGTGTTGCTTGTGCTGTTATCATCACTGCTACCACCACCGCCACATCCGCTTATGAAGGCTGAAGATAACAGTAAAACAGTTATTTTTTTTAGTATGGACATCTAAAACCCTTAATTGTTAAAATATAATCAATTATTTTCTTTTATTTATTAATATAGTGTAAAAACCTCAGGGCTTCGTTGAGAGTTGTTCGGTATATTTATAATATATTGTACATTTTTTGTATAGAGATAATAAAGGAAAGACCAGGAAGTCAAATAAAATTAATATGGTTTGTTTTCCCATGGATGGTTTTTTAAGTAAAATGGATAATGTGGGCTTTATTTGACATTTTTTTAACAAATAATTACAATATAAAAATATTTGTAATTATATCGGGTGGTACTATATAGAGGGTAATTACCAATCATCTAAAAGCTGTTTTATATTAAGGAGGTTAAATGCACACTACAGGACACTAAGTAGTTTTTCTGTTTGAATTTTTGTTAACTTTAGCTCAAATACAAGCTTAATTGATGCCATGATTTTACTTGTATTAATCACAATCTCCGCCAATGATTTGCTAATAAAATCCATGCCATTACGCACCACT
>NZ_QLIT01000307.1 GCF_003574485.1 Facilibium subflavum | reverse complement strand
TAACAGGTTCAGTGAGTTAAGTTGAAGAGCCGTATGTGGGAAATCTACAAGTATGGTTCTGTGAGGGGCATCATGCTTTCTCACATTATGTTTAAAATTTAAATTATAAATAGGAGAAACAGAGATGTCTACTCGACAAAAAATAGCATTTTTGGTGGCGCTGGAAAAAACCATAGGCGAGCAAAAAATTGATGTGGTGATCGCACAAGATGGTAAGCGTTTAATTGATCAGGTGGATTTAGCGCAGGGGGTGGGGTTGTGAATGAAATAAAAGCAGCGCTAGCTGCATTAGAAACAAAAGGTGATTATTACACAGAGCATAAGTTAGATGCTTCTTATCTGCAAGTTAATGTGAATAAAGTTGGGCGTTTAAATTACCCATTAACCGATATAACAGCAAAGTCACTTATTCAAATTGCGGAGCCTGCGAAATATGGATTAAAGGAGCAAACGCTTCTTGATACGTCCGTGCGTAAAGTGTGGGAGATTAAACCATCAAAATTTAAAATCCTTAAAACAGGCTGGCGTCAGGGTATCAAGCCAATGCTCGATCAAATGAGAAAAGACCTTGGCTTGCCAGATGAAACAAAGCTTGTTGCCGATGTGCATAATCTTTTGGTGTATGAGCCAGGTTGTTTCTTCAAGCCACATCAAGACAGTGAAAAAGTCGATAATATGGTGGCAACGATGGTTATTGTTTTACCAAGTACACATGTTGGTGGAGCGCTGATTGTCGAGCATAATGGTCGTCAGTATGTGTTTGATTCTGGTAAAGATAACACTTCATTACAAGCGTTTTCGTTTTATGCGGATTGTCGCCATGAGGTCAGACCACTGACAAGTGGGTATCGTGTTGCGTTGACCTTTAACTTGATTTTGCAAAATTATCAAGGTGAAACAAAAAACTTGATTGAGCGTGACTTTGATAAGCGAATCAGTGTGGCTATTGAGCGATATTTTTCAACCAAGTCATGGTTGCCTCGTTGGTGTCAGGATGACACCAACCCCGTTAAATTTGTTTATTTGTTAGATCATGAATACACACAAAGTGGTTTGAGTTGGCAGTGTTTAAAAAACACAGACCGCGTGCGAGTTGATGCCTTGTTAAAGGCAGCCGATAAGCATGAACTGGATGCCTATTTGACCTTGGTTGACTCACATGAAGTATGGGGCTGTGATGACGAAAATGATTATTATGCGCGCAGCCATTATGATGAGGAATTTGGCGATCTGGAAGATAACTATGTTTTACATAGTCTGATTGATAGTGATACAGCCATTGAGTATTGGCTTGATCGAGATGGCAATTATAAAAGCTTTGCTTCATATAATGTGGATAATTGTTTTGTGCATGCAACAAAAGATGGGAATGCATTTGTTCCTTATGAAAGTGAGTATGAAGGTTTTATGGGCAACTATGGTAACACAATGGATCGTTGGTACAAACGTGCAGCCCTTGTAATGTGGAAAAAAGCGGATGCACAGAAAATTCTCTTTGAAATCGATCCCTTAAGTTATGTTGAGAAGCTCTACAAGCCAATGTATGACAGTGTTTCGATTGATACGATTAAGCAAGCGCTTTATTCGCAAGTCGATGAGTTAAATGATGTTTGGACTTCTCTGGTAAGGCAGGCCAAAGTGCCTGAGCATTGTGCTAAAGTACTCGAGTTTAGTGCTTATATCAATGACCCAGTGCGCGCCAGTCGCATTATATCACATTTTGATAGCTTACTGATTGATGCTCGGTTAGCCAAACAGTGGGTGCTGCTGGTCAATGCTTATGGTGCTGACTGGGTGATTGAAATATTTTCTGAACTGCTTGATAAACGTTCAACTCGGCGCCAAGAGGGCTTGTCTGATTTTTGTGACTTAATTAAGGCGTTTCAAGGTGCCCTGATGGAGCGCCCGGTTATGCGCTTTTTATTTGATTACCATGTCAAAATAATGGCGTCAGTCTTCAGTAAAATTACAACACCGCGTGAGCGATTTGAATCGCAGGGAAAAAGATACCGGTTCGCTAAGGAGTGTATCGAAGGTGTATTATTGCTTGAAGATGAAGCGTTGCATCAGCAGTTGATCGATCTGCTTATTAGCGGTCAATTACAGCTAGAGCCGCTAGAGCTTGCTGAGCTATTATTGAAATATTTAAGGCTTGACCAAAATCAGCACGTGCCTTATGGGGTTGATAGACTTGTTAACTATGTCGTGCTTTTACTTGAAAACGAAAAAAGCCTTGGCGTTAAGGCGCAAGATGATTGGTCTATTTCAGCTGACACAAGTTGTGGCTGTGATTTATGTGATGAATTAGTTAAGTTTTTGTCTGATGTAACCTGGCAGGAGAAAACCTGGCCGATTGCTAAGGAAAAACGAAGACATGTCGGTGGTGTGATTTATCAGGCAAATATTCCGGTTAGCACAAAGGAAGTTGCAACAGGCAGCCCACATAAACTTGTGTTGACAAAAGACCAAGACATGCATTCAATAGCGAATAAACGTTATCAAGCAGTGTGTGATATGTTAGTACAATTACGTTTGGGATTTAACCTTGATATGGCTGTCAATTGATTCTGAAAAGTTAAGCATTTAATGTTAACATCAAAGTGAGGTTGAGGTGAAAAAATTGCCAATTGGCCTTTCAAGTTTTGAAAGGATAATGACAGATAATTACGTCTATGTTGATAAAACCAGGCATATCTATAATCTTGTTAACACAGGTGGTGGTCGTTACTTTTTATCACGTCCACGTCGGTTTGGTAAGTCATTATTGATTGATACTATTAGATTAGCTTTTGAAGGAAGGGAGGGGTTGTTTAAAGGTTTATATCTGGAGCAGAATTGGGATTGGCAGATCACCTATCCTGTTTTAAACTTCAGTTTTGGCGAAGGCAGTGTATCTACGCCACAAGCTTTGGATGAGAAAATTTCTGGTTTTCTGGATGCTTATTATGAGCAATATCGAATTGGAAACGCTTATTCAGAGGTAAGTGCACGGTTTTCCTATTTGATCAGGCATCTGGCAAGCCGGTTCAATAAAGTTGTCATTCTTATAGATGAATATGATAAACCAATCCTTGATAATATTGCCGATAGCGACAACGCTATAGCGATGCGAGAGAGGCTGAGGAATTTTTACAGTGTAATCAAGTCCCAGGATATCAATGTTCAGTTTGCGATGCTTACAGGGGTATCTAAGTTTAGCAAAGTCAGTCTGTTTAGTGATTTAAACAACCTGGAAGATCTGAGTTTAGATGTTCGCTATGCCGATATCTGTGGCTATAACCAGGCAGAGCTTGACCTTTCGTTTAAAAAGTATTTAGATAATGGGCAAGTAGATTATACGCTTTTAAAGAAATGGTATAATGGTTATAACTTTGCAGGCAGTGAGATGCAGAAAGTTTATAACCCATTTGATGTTTTATTGTTTATTGCTAAGGGGTGTCGTTATCAGAACTACTGGTTTGAAACGGCGACACCGACGTTTTTAGTTAAGGCGATTCAGCAACATCGCTATTTCATTCCAGATTTAGAGAATCTGGTGGTTGGCGAGAGTATGCTGACAAAATTTGATATTAATACTATGCCTGTTGCTACCTTGCTGTTTCAGACGGGGTATTTGACAATTAAAGAAATCACGATGCGGGGCAAGCGAACAGCCTATCGCTTGGGCTATCCAAATTATGAGGTAAGATGTAGTTTAAACGAGGTGCTGGCTGGGGTCGGTACGACACAAGATAGTAAAGATTCGGTGATAGATGGGCTTATTACTGCGTTGGAAGGTAATGACTTCAAGCTTCTTGAGGAGGTTATTACCAGCCATTTTGCCTCTATTCCCAATGACTGGTATCGAAATAACAACATTGATCAGTATGAAGGCTTTTATGCCAGCATTGTCTACAGCTACTTTGTTGCCCTGGGTTATGATCTTATCGCCGAAGATGTCACTAATCATGGGCGAATTGATTTAACGGTTTTGATGCCGAATAAAATTTTAATCATCGAATTTAAGCTTATTAAGTTTGGTGGAGCGAATAAGGCTATCTCACAGATAAAAGATAAAGGCTACCCTCAGAAGTATCTGGCGCAAAATAAACCTATTTATTTAATTGGTATCAGTTTTGACCCAGATAAGCGAAACATCACAGAGCTCGTGTTTGAGCAGTATGATCTTGAATGTTAAACCTGTTGAGTGGTCAACTTGCTTTTGCTTAATCGCTGCACTTTTACGATGTTTAAATTCATCATTCACCGCGAGACACTTATGTGTTTTATCGGAAATTCAGCGATAGAATTGTGGATTATACGAAGTTAAGGTTTACCTATGTTTTATAAACGCATTCTAAACTTACCTGATTTATTGACAAGGAAATCATTTTTTTATTTGGCCCAAGGGCAACGGGAAAGTCTTCTTTAATTAAGGCTACACTTGTTATGGCAGGATCGGCTTTTGTAAGGGTCGCCGTATATTACGGATATTGAATTGATAATCAGAGTACACTTATTCGCAAAAACGCAATTTGAATTTGCGTTTTTGATTAAAAAAAGCAAAATACGTTTGCGTTTTATTGTTTTGATGTTGGTGTTTTTCAGACATTGCGACCTAAAGGACCGTTAGATAGTACCGATGAAATAAAAGGTGCTGCACTTGAAACACTTTTTTTGCAACATTTAAGCATACATTGAGCACCTCTAA
>NZ_QLIT01000306.1 GCF_003574485.1 Facilibium subflavum | reverse complement strand
GCTAATGCTTATCAAAGAGCAGCTTTTAGCATAAGAGACTTTAAGCTTTGTCTTAAAATTTTAAACCGACCGCTACAGGAGCTACTCAAATGAGAAAATCATCGTGTACAGAGTAAAATATTATTACCTTCATCATTTTTAGCCTGAATAAGATGTAAACAAGAGCTTGCTGATAATGTCTCCAAAATACCAGATAAGCTATTTGGCAAGTTTTGTTGAGAATCAATAAATAATTCAAGCATATTCATGCCCGACTGATCTTTATGTAAAAGCGCTTGTAAACGATCTGCCTCAGGCAATTGTTGCAGTATTACTTGTAAGCCTTCAGGGTAATATTCGGCACACTTTTCGAGTACTGTCTGATTATTTACCTTATTCCCCTCATACAATACCGCTAAACGTTTATCTTCTGGTAACTGAGCTAATACATTGCTTAAACAATCTGGGTTGCTAACAATCCGGTAAATCAAACTCTCCCCATAATTATTTTTTTGTCGTACAGCATTTAAACGATCCTCAATGGATAATGTTGATAAAAGTTCGGATAATACCACTTGTCCTGCTTTATATTCTGCCAATTGATGTAAACAGTTAACGCCACGTTTATTTTTATGGGTAAGGGCTTTAAAACGATCTTGCTCTGGTAACATTAATAAGATATTTTTTATAAACGGTAAGCCTTGAGAATTATCTAATGTCTCTAATAAACTCTCATCATCGCTGTTGACACATAAAAGCGCGGACAGACGATCTGTCTTAGGTAATTTTGCCAAAATATCTACAAGCATAGTTATGCTATTGCTGGCCACAGTATGCAGCACATTGCCAACAAAAATACGCGTACTTTCCTTTGTTATCGCCCTCAAACGCAATTCTTCTGGCAGTTGATCCAACAGCGCACTTAATCGCTCAGGCTGATTAATAAGCTGATGTAAGATAGTTTTACCATTCGAGTTTTGATGAGTAACAAGCTTAAGCAAGGCTTCTTTATGACCATAGGTGCCATAAAACGCTACAATCATATTAAAGTATTCCGGCGTGGCTACGTACCGCTGAAGTATGTTGCTGTTACCTACACGAAACTCATTAAATGCCTGTAAAAATTGCGCCTGAAGTGTTTCATCACTTTCGATGCATTGCTTAAATAAAGTCGTAAACTGTAAGCTAAAATTAACATAATCATCAGCTTTTTTGTGAACCAATGGATTTTTAAGTAAATCTCTAAATAAAGCTTGCGCATTCGTATCGGCTTTTATGGCTTCTAACTGCTGTGGTGTTAATTCATCACAAATACGTAGCACATCACCAAATTTTGTCATCTTAGATGCCATGACACGAAACATCATTGCGATTTTATCATTCTCAATAATTGGAATAAGCCAGGATTCAACGTTTTTTTGCGCTAAAAATTTATCAAAAACTGCAGAAAAAATAGGTTCTAACTTATCAGATGGTGTCTGAACACATAGTAAAACGGCATCGTCTAATGTTTTGAGTCCAGCCAGTAAATCATTTGATTTCGATGGATCATTTATTAGTTGTTGCAGACAGTCAATGTCCATATATTTTAATGCATCCTGTAACGACTCCATTGTTTCTGTCTTAACGCTGATTTGGTAAGCGTTCAATATCGCTGGTGTTATTGGCAAACTATCCTGACCTTTGTAGGTATCAAGGTTGTTAATAATCGCTTTTACGTAACCGCTCCATAAA
>NZ_QLIT01000305.1 GCF_003574485.1 Facilibium subflavum | reverse complement strand
ACTTAGTGCCATTAGATCATAACCAATAACAGGTTTAACCTTATCTTCCAAAAGTTTTAAAAGGCGCCGCGCCTGATCTTTTGTTGCTAAGCTTTGCGAGAAGAAATCAGCTAGACGATTAACAACCTGTTTTAACTGATAAATCTCTGTACCACTTAGCTGAAGGAGAATTTCCTCCACTAATGATTCTTCAAATTCTTCCAGCATGTACTTTGCTTTTATGATCATGCCAGGTGTACGTTCAAAATTAACTTCCAGAATCTCATTTAATAAATTAATAAACACCTGTTTTTCAAAAAAAAGCATAAAAGGGCGTATTAGATAAGCAGGTAAAACTTCTGATGCCAGTAGTTTGACCACATTAGTATAAGCAACACACTGTGTATAATCAGGCTGCTTTTCTTTTGATTTAATCAGCTGCAAAACCTTTTGATGAAACAACATGAGCTTATCTCTCATCTGAGCGTTTAATTGCCCAACATTATTCAGTGTCAGGCAGGATAAAATACGATAGGAGATTTCACTAAACTGTACTGCTGTTAGCATCAGGTTATGCGACACTTCAGATAATGAAGCCTCAATATTTGTGTTTATATCCTGATCTTGCCGCTGCTGTGGTGCCTCATCAAGTGTTTCTGCCGCTTCTACATCCATCTTTTTCGCATCCTCAAATTTTTATATTGCTATTTAAATTCAGGCTAAAACTATTACTGCAAAACACCTTTAAGTGATTTATCACCTAAAAATTACTTTTACTACATTAATATCAACTTACTTTGCGCTTTGGAACGTGTTTTGTAACAGCAATCATGGACCAAGCACCATACAACAAAGCCATTCTGGCTCAAAAAAATGTTCTATGACGAACGGCACTATAACACTTTTTGCCATAGTTGATTTCCATGTGTCACAAACCCCATTTGTTAAATGACAAAACAAGCGATTTTTATTTCATACATCCAAAACCAAACACTTGCAGACACTATTTCCCAAGCACAAATCCTGGTTTGTCTTGCCATTACAATCTACTGGAAAATGCCATAATACGTCAAGTAAAATTTCATCAAAAAAGAAATCTTCATAACAATAAAAACACTATTGAGTCTCGTCTTACAAACAATTTATTAAAATGAAAGGTTATATGGATTTTGCTAATAGCGAATGCGTTAGGAAAAAATGAACAGTTTCATTGTCTTAGTATATGAGCACCCAAAGCCTCTGGCAAGGGCAGCTATTAACTGCACACATTGATCACGCCTAATAAAGCATTTTAAAGTTTTTTCGTGTAGGATATTTCACAAAGTTATATGCAAGCTGTATTCAAAATGGAAATTTTACAAACGAAGAACCTGGATCATCTGGGATTAGTAACTGGGGTATTTAAGAAGTTTGGGATTATTGATTTCGTGAACAAGAAGTTAGGTTTTTCTGACCAGGAGAAGGTAAAACCCGGTGAGGTTTTAGCTGCTTTATGCATGAATGGC
>NZ_QLIT01000304.1 GCF_003574485.1 Facilibium subflavum | reverse complement strand
TACCCGCTACGGACTCAGACCCCGACACCTCCACGCATACTCGCCTTTACGTATTGCGTAGTGCTGATTTCAGGCATATGAAAACCTTGATCAGGTGCGACGATGGTATATTACGGGGCTCAATACCTTCACTCGCGTTGTGGCTGATAGACCGCCCTTACTACAGCTTCATAATGTTCGTTACCTTGCATTATGTGTAGTTCGGTTCCAGACTGGTGGCTAGCCTTTTTCTGGGCTGGATTGTCCAGCTTGATTGCCTTAGCTTTGCTTGGCGCACTCATAATAATCACCTCTTCATATTACTAATATAATAAGACAAAATCTCATGATTCGTCAACAAAAAATATGACTTTTTGTCATATTTTTTGTTTTATAATTTGAACGATTGGATTGCAACTAAACACCGAAAAGTGTTTCACGATGGATATAATACGTTCTGTTTGGCTGATCACACAAAGATTACTTAGTGACTTTCAGGTCGCATATGCGGAAATAAAATCACATCTCGAATCGATGGACTGTCTGTAAAAAACATCGCCAAACGATCAATTCCAATGCCTTCACCAGCTGTTGGTGGCATGCCATATTCCAAGGCACGAATATAATCGGCATCATAAAACATCGCCTCTTCATCACCGGCATCTTTTGCAGCCACTTGCGCTTTGAAACGCTCCGCCTGATCCTGAGAATCATTTAACTCTGAAAAGCCATTGGCAATTTCACGCCCACCGATAAAAAACTCAAAACGATCAGTGATAAATGGGTTTTGATCATTCGCTCTGGCAAGTGGTGAAACTTCCGCTGGATATTCAGTAATAAAAGTTGGTTGTATCAGTTTATGCTCCACGGTTTCTTCAAAGATCTCCGTTTGAATTTTGCCTAAGCCAAAATGTGGTTCAACCGTTAATCCCAATTTTTCTGCAATTGCTTTTGCCTGCTCAAAATCATTTAATTCTTCGGCTTTGATTTCAGGGTTAAAGTGTAAGATAGAATCAAACAGACTCATTCGCGTAAACTTAGCTGATAAATCAAAATCTTGACCTTGATAATGAATCGTCGTTGTACCTAGTACTTCTTCTGCCATCTTACGAACCAAATCTTCGGTTAAATCCATTAAATCCTGATAATCAGCGTAGGCCTGATAGAATTCTATCATGGTAAACTCAGGATTGTGACGCGTTGATAAGCCTTCATTTCTGAAATTGCGATTAATCTCATAAACACGATCAAAGCCACCAACAACTAATCGCTTTAGATAAAGCTCTGGTGCAATACGCAGATAAAGCGGCATATCAAGCGCATTGTGATGTGTTAAAAAAGGCTTTGCTGCCGCACCACCTGGCATAACGTGCATCATTGGTGTTTCAACTTCCATAAAACGATGCGTATCAAAATAACGACGAATAAATTGAATCATTTTCGCGCGTGTTTGAAAGATTTTTCGGCTTTCCTCATTGGTAATTAAATCAACATAACGCTGGCGATAACGCATTTCTTGATCAGAAACACCATGGAATTTATCTGGCAAAGGTCGTAATGCTTTGGTTAGAAGCTTAATATTTGTCGCATGCACCGATAGCTCACCGGTGTTGGTCTTAAACAATGTGCCCTCAATCCCAACGATATCACCTAAGTCCCAATTGTTTTTAAATTCACTATATTGACCTTCAGGCAAATCATTCTTACGTACATACGCTTGAATACGACCAGAGACATCCTGCAAAGTGATAAAAGATGCTTTCCCCATCACACGACGAAGCATGACACGCCCAGCAATTTTAACAACTTCTTTAGCGTTTTCTTCTTCTAATTGTTGTTTTGTTAATTGACCAAAACGTGCCTGCAAGCACGCTGCAACTGCAGTTGGTTTGAAATCATTGGCATAGGCAATACCATTATGGCTTTGTTTGTGTGCTTTGAGTTTTTCTTTACGCACTTGAATCTGGCTATTTTCTTCAATTTGTCTTTCTTCAGCCGTTAATATTTTTTCTTCACTCATTATTTCCACCTGTTCTATAGCCCCATTTTTAAACTTGCCTGAATAAATTTATCTAAATCACCGTCTAATACTGCCTGGGTATTGGTGTTTTCAATACCAGTACGCAGATCCTTAATACGTGATTGATCCAATACGTAAGAGCGAATCTGGCTGCCCCAACCAATATCTGACTTACTCTCTTCAAGCGCTGCCTTCTCGGCATTCTTTTTTTGCATCTCAAGCTCATACAACTTGGATTTTAATTGCTTCATGGCCTGATCTTTATTCTTATGTTGCGAGCGATCATTCTGGCATTGCACGACAATCCCCGTTGGTTCATGTGTTATTCGCACAGCAGAATCTGTTCTATTGACATGCTGACCACCAGCACCTGAAGCACGATAAGTATCGATACGCAGATCCGCCGGATTAATCTCAATTTCGATATCATCATTGATCTCTGGTGACACAAAAACTGAGGCAAAAGAAGTATGACGACGATTGCCTGAATCAAAGGGCGATTTTCTCACTAAACGATGTACACCGGTTTCAGTTCTAAGCCAACCATAGGCATATTCTCCTTGAAAGCGAATCGTACAGCTTTTAATACCAGCCACCTCACCATCAGAGACTTCGATAATTTCCGTTTTAAAACCGTGCGCCTCACCCCAACGAAGATACATTCGCATTAACATCTGCGCCCAATCTTGCGCTTCGGTTCCACCTGAGCCTGACTGGATATCCAAAAAGGCATCATTAGGATCCATTTCATTGCTAAACATCCGCATAAACTCAAGTTTATTAAGCACCTGCTCCAGTTGCTCAATCTCAGCATCAATCTCAGTGAGAATGCTTTCATCACTTGCCTCTAGTGCTAAGTCAATCAATGTATAAACATCTTCAACACCGCTGATAATCGCTTGAACTTCGCTTACAACACTCTCAAGCAATGTTTTTTCTTTGCCAAGTTTTTGCGCATAATCTGGGTCATTCCAGATGTTAGGGTTCTCCAGCTCTCTGAGGACTTCTGTTAAGCGCTCTTTCTTATGATCAAAGTCAAAGATACCCCCTAAGGGCATCTACACGTGATGAAATCTCTTTAAGTTGTGCTTTATAACCTGCTACTTCCATCGTTTCTTCTTTACTGTTACATCAGTCATTTTAAATGATCGATATTCTACCACAGCAAAAAAGATCAGGCGATTTTTTTGTTAAAATTTATACCAGATAGATGCCAAAAAGATCATTTAGCATGGTTGATAAACAATAAAAGGCAAAATCAGCTTAGGCGACAATTAAAACCACTTCTTGTGCTTTAAATAAATAAACTGGCCAATAAAAATGATGATCATCAAAAAACAAACGATTAAAAATGCATACTTAAAGTTTGCACCTGGAATACCACCAACATTAATTCCCAAAAGCCCAGTGATAAAGCTTAATGGCATGAAAATCACCGCGACAATCGACAATAAATACATTTTCTGATTAATCTTTTCCTGCACCATCGCAAATAACTCTTCATGAATAATTGTTGCCCGCTCATGCTCTGCATTTAAATCTTCCACAGCGCGTGTGCAACTGTCGGAGATCTCCCGCAAATGCACGAGATTCTTTTCATCCAACCAGGTAAGCTTATCGATAGGAATACGATTAATCGCATCTCTTTGTGGCACTAAATGACGGCGCATAATAACAATACGCCTGCGTATCTCATTTAAATTCGCTCGATCTACCTTCGTAAAATTAATCACCGTATTATCTTCAATTTTATCCAGGCTGTCATCCATTGTCGAAATAATCTCAGAAGCTTTATCGACAAGTGTTGTTAATAACATCTCGAGAAATTCGCCGATATCTTCAGGACCCGTTCCTTGATCAAGATGCTGATGTATCTCTTGAGTGCTACTTAATTTTCTGCGCTGCACGGTAATAATCACATTTTTTTGAATCCATAAGCGAATTGCGATCATATCCTCTGGCACAGCTGATTTGTTTAAGTTTACCCCACGAAAGGTTGCAAGCAGGCAATCATTATAGACCGTAACTCTAGGCCTTGTCTCATGTGCGGATAACAACTCACTTACAAAATGAGGTGTTTGTGGTAGATATTCGCGTAAAAACCCCTTTACAGCAGATGGTGTTAAACGCACCCAAGTCAGCCCCTGAGAGAGATCTATATCCTGCTTGGATATTTCCGCACCCCCACCTTGACCATCAAGCCGATAATACTGTCCACTGTCAGTTGTTTTGCTAGATTTATCTGATTTTGATGTTATTGTATCCATATTGCATCCACGCAGAGCTTTATTGATTTTTAATTTTAGCTAAAGTTTTACAGATACGAGAAGAAAATTTATTGAATTAGCTCCACCCACACTTATTGGGAAACTTTTTATCAAGACTATCATCAATATTTCGCATCACATCACCCCAATCATTGCTGTTTTGCTGCCTGAACAACTGTAAGCTTGGGTACCAAAGCGATTTATCACTATTCATTGACCAGCGCCAGTCATGCACCTTTGATAATAACAACCAGCATGGTTTTTCCAAAGCACCGGCAACATGTATAGGTGCAGAATCAATGCTAATCAATAAATCCAGGTGGGATATGATTGCCGCTGTATCTGAAAAATCGTGAATTAAATGGCCTGCATCGATGATAGGATAATTTTTTAATTGGGGATCATGAGTTAATGGCACTAAGTT
>NZ_QLIT01000303.1 GCF_003574485.1 Facilibium subflavum | reverse complement strand
AGGTGTGCTACATCATGGATGCCATACATATTCAAATACACGGATGGCGTGGTACCGCTAATTGCAAGTGTTGACCCACTGGGTGCTGTAAAATCAACGATACCATCTCCATTAAAATCTACCGTAACCGCCGTACCATTGTCCACTATAATACTTGACTCGCTACCAGATACCGTTATTTGACTTCCTTGTTCCGTTATAACTGTTAAGCTGCCATCCTGATTGTCAACTATCTGGCTATTCTCTGGTACAATAGTAGTGGTTCCATCATTATTCATATCAACCGTTAATGAGTTATCCAAGTTGCTCACAACCACCGTTGGCATTGTGCTGCCCTCTGGTAAAACAGGAATCGTTACCATACTATTATCTGCGGTAGTTAACGTAAATGTACCATCACCATTATCTAAAACGTTGCCTCCTGACTCAATAATAACATCAATTGTTCCATCATTATTTGCATCAATATACTCAGGTGAAATAACCTCAATAACTGGTTCAGGTAAGATATCCACGGTTATCGTATAGCTACTATCAGAATCCACTGTGCCATCATTCACACTAAAACCAAAACTGTCATAAGCTGTACCATTGGCATCTTGTGCTGGAGTAAACACCAATAGCCCTGCATCAATATCTGCTTTGCTAAGAACA
>NZ_KZ984705.1 GCF_003574485.1 Facilibium subflavum | reverse complement strand
GAATATTAGACCACAACAGATTTAATAGTTTTAGGTGATGGAGGCAGCAGTTTAAGTGCGCCTCAACCTGCATCAAATTCAAGCGATCAAGGTGATGGCGCTGGTAGTTCAGATATATTGCAGAAGCTGAGTCAGAGGCTTCAAGACGAAAATGGAAAATTTGCTCAGGTAGTTGAGCGTCTTAATGCAGGAGGGGATTTAACTTTAGCTAATGTGCAAGCTGCATGTCAAGTCTATCAAGAGCGCTTTAATCAAGGGGCGTTATTATCACATCAAAGCTTAGGTTTGCAGAAATTTGACGAGCTTGTTAATGGATTTAATGAAGAAGTGGCAAAGAAAAAGCGGCTTAAGGTTTTTAAAGAGATTAAAAGCGCAGTTCATGAAGCAAAAGAAGCATATATCAAACATTTACAGGATAAGGATGACAAAACTAAGCAGCAAGCAGAAGCGCTTGCAGATAAAAAATTTCAGAATGCTTTTTTAAATAGGGAAGACGATGCTATTTCCCCAATGNNGTTAGATTTGCATAAAAAAATGCGTCGCTTTGAATGGCCTGGTAGAAAATCAGATAGCAGGCGATTATTTCAAGAACATTTAAAACAATTTGGCATTGATATTTTGCAAAAACAGGTTAAGCAAAATGAGGATAACGTTCGCATAAGTGTACAAGGGATTATTGCTGGCAGAATTATAAATAAAGTGCTGGAAAATCCTGACTTTGATTTTCAAGGCAAGGAAGATGAATATAAAAGGCTTCAAGAATTAGTGAGTGACACCAATATTTATAGTCTTTATCAAAAATTAGTAAAAATAGCGCAAAAAAAACAAAAAATTGAGCAACTGCGTCAGGATCATCAAAAAGAACTAAGTCATCTTGAAGCGCAATTTAAGTATAAAGCTTTGGCTCTAATTTCAGCACAGGAAGGTGATTTAGAGACTTTAAAAACTGAGGTTACGAAATTAAGTAATGTGATTCAACAGGATACTTTTCCAAGTCAGTTATATAGCCTCGTTAATGACCCTCTTGATAAGCTTAA
>NZ_QLIT01000300.1 GCF_003574485.1 Facilibium subflavum | reverse complement strand
TATAAAGAATATGGATCGATTAATTTACAAGAGCTGTAAAGATAATGGCTTTCGACAAGGGAGTGGTGCTATAGAAAGCAGTGGTCGCAGGGTTAATAATATAAAAAGGAAAGGCAATTCTATTTTTTGGAATGAAGAGAGTGCCAATGATATGCTGGTAAGACGTTCATTTTATAAGGATGGGAGATGGCGAAACATTGAAGAAATGTCCTATAGAGGAGGATTGCAAGCAGCAGCCTAAAAACCCACAAATTCCGAATGCGCCCATATTCGCCCATCTGTCATAGACTTTCTGTGCTTCTTGCACGTTATCCAGCTGCAAATGATCAAAAGGTTTATCCTGTTGAATTTCCTGGTTCAACTGATATTTTTGATAAAGATTGTAAGCAAATGCACCTGTGGCTGCTGTAGATAATACTACCAATACTGGTAAAGCAGCATGACGCAATTTAAAGGATTTTTTGTATGTGCAGGAAGTCTGCTCAAAAAAAGTATCATAATAATTTGCCGGGTGAATACCAAAATTAATCACGGTTGCATGAAGGTATGGTAAAAATTGTCCATCTGTCAACTCAGTTAACACACCTGATAAAGACTGTAGTTTACGCTCAATTGACTCACTAATTTCAATCGCATCCACTATTGATACTTTCAATCCATTTTCTGTAATAAGCCGCTTAGAGATTTGATTTCGTATATAAGCAAAAGCCTCACCGATACGCTCTTGTAGCTGCTGTTCTGTAAACTGCCCACTTAAAACAACCTTTGTTTGGTGTTTAACCAACTCAAAGAAACAGCGCATTTTTTCTTTTTCATAAATAAAATCAATACCAATATGTAGTTCAAATGCATTGTTTTGATAGACTTCCAGCTGTGATAATATTTTTTGAAATAAAGCAAACTGCCCGGGCTGGATGTCATTTTCAGTCAAACAAAACAAAGCAATAGGTAAATGGATTGCACCTTTTTTATAGACTTTAGTCAGCATGCTGTTAAATGCAATATGATTCATTTTTGGCAAAGCCTGTATTGAGATCAGAAATATCACACGCATTGGCTCAACGATAACCATTTGACCTTCATCGATAACAAGAACTTCTGCCGCCTCAAGATCTGTAAACTTCTTAACATAGGTGATCATCTGCTCGCTTGTCCCTTCATAAACACAGAAGAAAGAAGCAAGCCCTTCAGTTTTATTTGCTTTTTTAACAATCTTATAAACAATATCTTTATAGATATTGCGTTTTGGCGCAGCTGCTTTCTTTTTCAAGCCCTTAGGTAATTTTAATTTTCCCTTGTACTGTTTGTATTTTTTAAGTAATAAAATGATAATTGTTAATACAGCAACAGCGCCAATTGCACCAAACAACATTAACCCGTATTTACCTGATAATAAACTCATCATTCACTTTCTTCCTTCTTGTCACTAAATGCCAGCGTTACGCCACTTTTATTACTAAAAGATAAAATATTAACACCTTTTCCATCTTTGGTAGTCTGCTTTACTTGGAACACCTGATCCTGGTTATCCTGTGTATAGGAAAGCTCACACTCCTGCTGCGCACCATATATCATGCGTTGAACCATTTTCTCTGAGGCTTTGTCCTGACTAAGGATCGTATTATCCCTTAGCGATTTTATTAAAACCATCTCGGCATTTACGATTTCCAACAGCACTTTATCACCATTGCGTAGAGGGTAGAAGGTATGTGCGCCAAAGGTACTCACATCAATTGCTGCAAAGACACTGTTTTGTGCATCTGAAGATTTGTATAACACGGTGGGCAGCTTTAAAGCATAACATAATGTCTTCTCTGACTGGCCAGCATAAGTATAAGCATCCAGGTTTGACGAAGTATCGTCACTAAAGCTTCCTTCTGTCTCTGTTTGGCCTTGATAAAATTTATAACCATATTGAACACTTTCATCAACATTTTTACCAATGGTAATCTCCGCATCTAACAAAATGGGGGAAAAATGTTGATAATCTGGTAGCATATGCTGTTGTGATTTGCCATCAAGCCATGTACTTTCAATCGAAGTAAAATGCGTAATTCCATGACTTTCTCCAATCATTGTAATCTTCTCAAACCGATCTTTATCCTCTTCAGACTCATAGTTTTGCTCGATAATTTTCTGTTTCACGTAAGCCTTGGTCGCTTTATTTTGTGTGAAGCGCCATTTTTGTCTTGAGATCAGCAAATTTTGACTAAAGTTTCCAATGCTACAGTGCCATTGATCTTGATCGATTAACACAGGTTGATATGAAGGCAGCATCGGCATAAAAGGCGTTAACTGCCTTAACTGGACAAGATAGGTATACTGGCAAGACTGCCTTCTTGATTGAACTTCAGTATACCATTTCGCTGTATTATCATAAATTTTCTTGTCCGCAATTTTCAGCATCTGTGTCTTTTTAAAGCCACCTAATGCTAAAAAATCATTCGGCATTATGCTATTTGCATTTTGCGTCTGTATATTGCTATCTGCAATATTAAGTGTGGTGTTCTCTTTAACATACCAAGGGGGCGTTACATGACATAAAATATCTTTTATCTGCCCTAAGTCCATTGAAGTAAGCATACCTGAGCCTTTAGTCGGCTTTTGTATATCCGTAAGGGAATCAAAAAGCTGATAAGTCGCTTTTCCCTTCGTTAAGCTTTCATAATCGTAAATAAGATAAACCCCATAATGATCGAGTGCTTCAATAAAATAATCATAAAAACTTGCATTTTTCGTTGAGACAAAGATCTGCTTTTGCTTTACCGCAAGCTTCTTGCATTTACTGGCATCAAGTGTTGCCCATGCCTGGAAAAAGTTATTTTCCTCAAAAACGTCTATATAGCTTTTATTAAAATCAATATATATTGGATGGTGTTCACGCCAGAAACTCTGTATTACATCGCAAAAAGAAAGCTTGAAACTTGGCAGCATCGCTTCAAACTGACTGGTTTGTTTATCGGTGTTTTTGCCAACTAATGGGTCGAAAAACTGCAGATGCTCGTTATTTTGCAAATTAGCAACCCCTTGAAGGTAAAAGGTTTTCTTGTAATTTTCCCCTTTTTTATCCGGGTCATCAAATACATAGATATGCTCAATAGTCAACGCAATCGATAAAGGTACATTCTGATACAAGAATAAATAATCAGGGTGAAATGCGCGATCATCATAAGATAGCTGAAATAATAAATCACCACTAAAACCATAAGAAGACAAATCTACATTTAAATCCAAAAGATGAAAATTAGATAACATAAGGCCCTTAAATTGGGCGTATGGTGTTTTATTTTGATATTCATTACTAATAAGCGTTAATGGCTTTGTCGATAATGTTTCATCTAAAGGATTCAACTCGACAGTAATCTTTTGCTCTAGAATAAAAGGATCATAACCTAATGGCACTAAGTTAAG
>NZ_QLIT01000299.1 GCF_003574485.1 Facilibium subflavum | reverse complement strand
GCTTATGAAAATTTATCCAGAAAAGCTCAAAAAGCATGGGTTTCCTCAACGCTCAATTGTTCGTAAGGGCATGGATTTTATTAGCAAATCATTGGCGGAGATTGTGATTAATACAAGTAAAATCATGGCATCAATTAAGCTTGTATTTGAGCTAAAGTTAACAAAAATTCAAACAGAAAAACTACTTAGTGTCCTGTAGTGTGGATAAGACAGGCAAAAATAAATTATATAAAAAAACAAGAGCATCGATTTGTTAAGGCTGTTATTTCTCAAGCAGTCACGGCTTACCGTAATAAAAATGGTCTTAAAAAGACAAATGACCGTTTTGAAGGTATTTTATCGATAGATGAAAAAGGAAAAATACAGTTTAGCAAAAATCTCAGAGAAGGGTTAAATCCAGAAAAACTTAAGCTTCAAGATTTAAATGCGATTATGACTAAGCTTAAAGAAACACGTGGGTTGACAGGGAGCGTGAATCGCTCAGAAAAAGAGTTTAAAAAGGCGGTTGATATAATTTTGGATCAAAACAATGGTGCGGCAAGCCGCTGGATATCAGTAAATGGTAAACTAAGAATGGGTGATACGATTAGTCTTAAGGCAAACTATAATGCTTTGATGCCTGGCGGTGAAGATTTACTGAGTGCTCAAGCTAGCAACAGTTCATCTGGAGGCGGTGAAGATCTTGCATTTTTCAATGAAGAAAATGCGCAAGACCGAGAAAAAGCACCTGAGCCTATTGCGTAGCCTTTTCACAATCATAATGATTTTAAAAATATAGAGAAAGAAATAATGTATAAAATCTTAACAAAAATAGTGATAAATACAGGGCAGTTAGCTAAAAAAGCGATTATGTCCTACGTAACGTATAATAAGCTGCTGTTACATTTTCAGCTAAGTCAATATGATGATATTCCAGATAAGCGCAAAGCTGATCTAATTGCAAAAAACCCAAAAGAATAGCCTTTTGATTATGGCCATAACTGCCTTGAGTTACTACGTTTATCACGTGGATCATCGCCAAGCGATGATGACGGTTGTTTGGCAAGGAGCGCCTTTTGGTTTTGGCCATAACTTCCTTGGGTACCCAACGGTAGTCACGTGTTTATTCAGTTAAAAAATATGTCGATATTTTTCTATTTTTTCGACATGTTTCCTTGACATGTTTATGCCATCGACAAAACAAGAAAGAGTACTACCAAAATCTTTTAAATGTAACGTTAGAAGAGGATTGGGAGGCCTGGATTATCTACATGCTGGATGCGGTAGAAAATACCTCTGTCTGGACATGCAGAAAAATTAAGGCAATTGTTGGTTTGATGGAAGAAACTATAAATAATGTTAAAGCTAAACTTCCAAAAGTATATTCAAGAGAACTAATTGAGCTATTGTTTGTCCAACCTTATTGTAGAATTGTTAACTTGGTAGATGAAGGTATAGCAAAGAGGCAGACTGCTTCGGAATATCTTAAAAAACTTGTAAGTGAAAATATTTTAAAAGAAATAGAAGTAGGAAGAGAAAAAATTTATATTAACATTAGGTTCTGTGAACCAAAAAAACTACAAGATGTGAAATTAAGTTGATTTAATTTAATTAAAAAATGATTTGCAAGGTTGCAATCCTTGGTTTTAAATATATTTGAGAAAAACAACAAAGGATTGCAAAATGCATTATCACATAAATGAAAATGCTTGGGAAAAGATTTATGAATTTTTAATGACGGTAAAGAGGATACACTGCAAAAATACGGAATCTTTGCGTTTATTCGTGGAAGGGGTTTACTATGTTTTATGATCGGGTTGTCAATGGCCCATACTTCCTGACTACTAC
>NZ_QLIT01000298.1 GCF_003574485.1 Facilibium subflavum | reverse complement strand
TACTGTCCTGTAGTGTGATTAACGACAACAAACATTAACGAAGGGGTTACGACCTATCTGAATGGTTACAATGTAGCTAATATATTTATTTCAGAAAACACAATTTATGCCGCAACAAACAGTGGCCTGTTACGCTCAAATGATAATGGTGCCACATGGCAAAACCATACAGATGCTGACGGCTTACACGTAGATACGCTTTATAGTGTAATGGAGTCTGGTGATACTATTTATGCTGCAACTTATGGTGGTGGTTTATCATTTTCAAAAGACGGGGGATTAAACTGGATCACAGAAACAGAGCAAGATGGCTTAATCAGTAATTACACTAATGATGTCTTTGTACAAGGCAATAAAATCTACATAGCAACACTTTTTGGCTTATCTATTGGAACAATTACACCAGGTGAAAATAACCAGGAAATTCTTTCCTGGGAAAATGCACTTAATAACAGCATTATCTACCAGATTTTACGTGTTGATAATACGCTTTATGCAGCGACACGTAACGGCCTGCAAATAGGAACGATTACTGAGGATGGTAATGGAAATGAAACCATTGCTTGGTCCTTAAAAACAGCCAATGACGGTTTAGGTAACAGTGATGTCAGAGATGTTTTTGTATCAGGCGGCAACATTTATGCTGCAACAACGGGCGGCGGCTTATCAATTTCAAATGACAATGGCCAAAGCTGGCAAACAAAAACACAGGCAAACACAAATAATACTTTAGCAAGTAATTACATCAACAGTGTGTTTGTTACACAAGATAGAATCTTTGCAGGTACGGCACAGGGTCTATCTATTTCAGCAGATGATGGAAATACCTGGACAAATTATATTACAGACAAAAACATTTATGACATTATCGTTATTGGTAATATTGTTTATGTAGCGACAGCAGCATATGGATTATTTATCGGAACATTAACAGTAGATGGCAATGGCCAAATGATTATAGCCTGGGAACAAAAAACAGTTCAAGATGGCCTGGGAAGCAATACTGTCCGAGGAATTTTTGTTTCTGGTAGTAATATCTATCTTGCAACAGAAAGTGGCTTATCTGTATTAAAACAAACAGGTGTACAATGGAAAAATAAAACAACAGCTGATGGCTTAAGCCATAACCTTGTTAAAGATGTCTTCACCATGAATAATGTTATTTATGCTGCAACTGATAATGGTCTGTCAATCGGAACACCCATAATAGACCAAAGTGGTCAAAAAGCGATTAATTGGTCAATTGAATTAGATGGATATATGACCAATGGTATTTTTGTATCTGCTGAAATCATTTATGTCGCAACAGATCAAGGGTTATTAATAAAAGATAATAATGATTGGCAAATACACTTAGCAGGCAGCAATGTCTTATCTGCTTTTGTCACAAACGGTATTATCTATGCGGCAACAACAAATGGTATTGCAATCGGTATAATGTCAATAGATAACAACAATGAAATCACAGTATCTTGGCAAATAAAAACCCAAGCAAATACAGAAAATACGTTAAGCAGTGATTATATTAATGCCGTCTTTGTACTCAACGATGTTATCTACGCTGCGACTGATAATGGCTTATCTATTTCAAAAAATAATGCAGAGCAATGGACATCAGAATTAGCAGGAATCGTTATTAATGATGTCTTTGTTATTGATGGTAAGGTTTATGCTGCAACAGATAATGGTTTACTTATTGGTACCGTTTCAATTGATGGTAATGGTCAGGAAAGTATTTCCTGGGCAACTAAAAACCAAATAAACAATGGTTTAGCAAGTGATGTCGTCTCTGGTGTATTTGTCTCTGGTAATACGATCTATCTGGCAACCGGTTCCCCAGGAAACTTGCTTGGTGGTGTATCCATTTCTACTGATGACGGGCAAACTTGGACAAACAGTACAACTATTTTAGGGCTTGGTAGCAACACCGTTTATGACGTTTTTGTTGCAAACTCAATTTATGCTGCAACAGATAATGGACTTGCCATTTCAAAAGATATTCTGTAACTGGACATCTTTGTCCTATCTTCTTTGTTCACTTAAACTTTCAAGACAAAGATTTGATAACAAAACCATTTAAGATTAAATTTTATCCACATTATAAATTATTTAGCTATTGGCTTTATTATTTTTCAAAGCACGCTGCATATAAATAAACATAAGCAATGCAAACAATATGCCTGTAACACCTGTTAAGCCTAATTCATAGACATTATCTAAAAGGTGAAAAGCACCAAAAGCAGTAAAAGCAACACCACCCATAATTTGAATAAAGCTAAAAATAGAAATTGCAGTACCTGTAAGCGCGGGGAAAAGTGCGCTTACCATACCTAACATGTTGGGATAAACCCATAAATACACAAGCCAAAAAAAAGACAGACAAATAAGATCTGTAGTATACGTTGAGTTCATCGAAGATAACGGGAGTATTGAAATAACTGTGTAAATTCTTTCATAGGTTATAATGGTTAAAACGTATAATCTAAGGACGAAAGATGAAAAACAAAGAACAAAACAAAGCATTAGATCAAGCGCTTGATCTCATTGTCGAATCAGGTGCTGATTTATCCAATCTATTTAAATCAGATGGCGTATTGAAGCAATTAACCAAAGGTCTGGTTGAACGTGCTTTACAAGGTGAACTAAAGGCGCATCTTGGTTATGACAGGCATGAACGTAGCGATTCTGCTAATGCACGTAACGGCACGGCACGAAAAAGCGTAATAACAGAAGATGGCCTATTGGAAATTGATGTGCCTCGTGATCGCTCAGGTGAATTTGATCCTGTACTTGTTCCCAAGCGAAGCACGCGGATTGAAGGTTTG
>NZ_QLIT01000297.1 GCF_003574485.1 Facilibium subflavum | reverse complement strand
AAACACTCAAAGCTAAGCTAAGAGGGCATTTTGAATACTATGGCGTGAGCGGGAATTTCCCAGCGATCGCAAGTTATTACTCAATTGCCAAGAGGCTGGCAAAGAAATGGTTAAATCGAAGAAGCCAAAAGCGGAAATTAAGTTGGGAGAAGTTCAACAAATATATTGAACGCTATCCACTACCGCAACCACGGATAACACATGATTTTTATACTTTAACAGGTTCAGTGAGTTAAGTTGAAGAGCCGTATGTGGGAAATCTACAAGTACGGTTCTGTGAGGGGCATCATGCTTTCTCACATTATGTTTAAAATTTAAATTATAAATAGGAGAAACAGAGATGTCTACTCGACAGAAAAAAATTATCTTTGGACTTGCTGGTGCGTTAATTAGTCCCAGATCAAAATAGATGGATTATATCAACAGGTCTTGAATATCAGCTGTTAAAGTCGCTTTCTGTTGCGTTAAGCTATGCACATTTCTTTGTTGAAAATGCAAGTATTAATAATACAGTTAATATTAATGGAGTGGATCAAACAACCAATGGCAATGTAAGGTCTTCTGCTGATTTGATTGGCTTGCAGCTTAAATGGAGACTGTAGTTTAGTTCTTTCAGTAGCATTGGTTTTAGGATTAATGCAATTGCTGCTATACTTTAGTTTACATTCACAAACACCATGGTTGGTATCATGATGCAAAAATGGAGTCAAATAATCAAAACATCCGCAAGCCCTTGGTATTTAGGGTATGGCTTTCAAGGGAGCCCATCCATCTAACTGTGTAAATTTTTCATAGTACTTAAATTCTGCCTTCAAATTTAATTAAAA
>NZ_QLIT01000296.1 GCF_003574485.1 Facilibium subflavum | reverse complement strand
TACATTAAGAGCAGCGATGAATACTTATACTTGGCCTAAGGTTTGGGAGAAACATGTTCTTTTTGGGTTGAAAAAGGCAGCTTAGAACATAATATAAATACACTTCCACCTTAAACCATATGAATCACCTTAATTGATCTTTTCTGAAATGATTATATTTTGTACTTAAAAGCCAATCATACGGCAACTGAGTTTTAACGTCATGCAATCAACCTAATGAAAAAATAAAGACACAAAAAAACCAAGTCAAGCTTGGTATAAATTAAAATATAAATAATACAGATTTATGAATCACAAAAATATGGTATTATCATATTTAATAATACGAAAAAAGGAAAATATAAAAATGCCAATACTTAAACCCATGAAGAAAAATGAACTTGTTAGCATCAGTGCAAAATTCCCTAAACACCTTAAAGATGAAATTAGCGATTATTGCACACTGGCAGGAATTGAAACAACGCAAGAGTTTTTAATCCAAGCAAGTGAGTATGTTTTGTCAAAAGATAAGGACTGGGTGAAATACAAAAAAGATAATAATTTATAATATGAATTTACTCAAAAATGATTCTAGGTTTTTTCCCAGTATACTCATAAATTTTTAAAAGCGTTTCAAGTGTAAAGTTTGACTCACCTTTGATAATACGGCTTGTTTGTGATTTGCTTGTATGTAGGCCGTTCATAATATCCGTAAAAGTGTGGTTATTATGTTTTGCAAATTCACTAATTGTAGTTGAAACCGTATTTTGTAAATCAATTAGCATTCTACCTTTTTCTTTTGCTCTACTGCGAATATTTGTAATTTCATTTTCTGAGTAGTTTTCTTTTAAGTAGTCATTAAAATTTGTCGCCATAACTATCACCTTAATGTAAATCTATTTTATTATTTTTCAAATCTTTAATTAACTTTGCTGCTGCTTTTATGTCTCGTTGCTGTGACGATTTATTACCACCAACTAAGCCAACAATAATTTTTTTACCATGATAGCAAAAATAAATTCTGTATCCGTAGTCTGTGTCTCTTAACTCATATAATCCTTTGCCAATATTTTTCACGGTTGGCATTTTTAACTCGTTGCCATATTCTTGTAATACAGCAATAAGTTCAATTACATGATTAAGGTGTGATTTATTTAAACTCTTAAGCCACTTTGTTACTTTTGGCAATAAGTGTAATTCCCACATTGCAAAGCCTTATTATTTACACTGATTTATTATAGTTCCTTTTGTGGAACTTGTCAAGAAACACCCCAACACCACATTACAATATTTTGTAAATCACCCCATATCTATATTTTGCTAAACTACCCTGTCAACTTCCTATTACTATCAATTACTTATGTTTAACCGCATAAGCGAAAATCTCGGGGGCTTGCCCCCGAGCTGGAGAGAGCATTCCTGACACGGTTTTACTTCATGCTATTTTATGCTACTCTATTTTTGTAACCTAAAATCATGGAGTAAGTTATGGCACTAAAGCAACGAATCGTAACAGAGATTTATGATGATCAAACACAAGATATAGTTCATCGTGAAGTGACAGAAGAAAAAGTAATTAAATCTCCAAAATCGATAGATGATTTAGGTTATAACCATACAGAACAAATAGAGATATTGCAACGCGTC
>NZ_QLIT01000295.1 GCF_003574485.1 Facilibium subflavum | reverse complement strand
AAGGCTTTACACATAAGCAAGCAGCTAAAATCAGGCAGGATGAAGCCATACCTGTATTAGATGAGATTAAAAAAATGCTGGATGATGTTGTGTTAAAAACACCGCCGCAATCAAAGCTTGGAAAAGCGATTGCTTATAGCTTGAATAACTGGCCACAGTTGACAAGATATACGGGAGTATTGAAATAACTGTGTAAATTCTTTCATAGGTTATAATGGTTAAAACGTATAATCTAAGGACGAAAGATGAAAAACAAAGAACAAAACAAAGCATTAGATCAAGCGCTTGATCTCATTGTCGAATCAGGTGCTGATTTATCCAATCTATTTAAATCAGATGGCGTATTGAAGCAATTAACCAAAGGTCTGGTTGAACGTGCTTTACAAGGTGAACTAAAGGCGCATCTTGGTTATGACAGGCATGAACGTAGCGATTCTGCTAATGCACGTAACGGCACGGCACGAAAAAGCGTAATAACAGAAGATGGCCTATTGGAAATTGATGTGCCTCGTGATCGCTCAGGTGAATTTGATCCTGTACTTGTTCCCAAGCGAAGCACGCGGATTGAAGGTTTG
>NZ_QLIT01000294.1 GCF_003574485.1 Facilibium subflavum | reverse complement strand
AATAATCTGTAACAGGAATAACTTTGTTTAATTATTATTTGGGGTATATATTTAAAATGTTTAAAAAAAATTTTACTAAGTTAACAGTTTATATTGTTTCAGTATGTAATATTGCATATGGAATGCCACTATATGAACTCTTTGAAACACGTGGTGCTAACCGATCTAATTTAGTTATTAAACCGTACCAAACGACTGAAGGCTTATCATTTGCTAAAGGTCGCAGCTATACAAACGTCGATCTACCTAGTGCAAACTTCACTTATGCTTATAATTTGATTGAGTTTCCTGAGATAGAAGGTGGCGATGGTTTCCACATTACAAAAACCTATGATAACACCATTGATGAAACCTCACTTTGGAATGAAGCTGGCTGGCACTGGCAAGAACCATTAGGTCTTATCAAAAAAGATGATGCAAAATTACTATACAAAGAAATATTATTAGACCTCAGTGCTAATATTAAATTCAGTAGATCCATGCGTGAAGATTATGATTATTCATACGGTAATGTATCAGCAATTTCAAGTAAGGATTTTAAACATAATGACTCTGGTTTTTTTAGTGCAAGCATTGAAGAAACGATGAATGCATTTAAGAGTAGTAAAATGAGCAATGAATCTCAGTTATTTTTACAGCATCATCTGATCCCAGAGGCATACAACTCTTGGGTAAGAGATTACCCACAACCAAAGTTAGACGAGATGTTAAAAGCGTCTCCTTCTCGAGTATTAAACTATGTCAGCGAGGAAGCTTATGAGTATTATGAGCATAAGAATAATTATACAATTCGTTTGCATTCACCACAAACAGGAATAACGGCGTATTTTCAAACCAAAAAAGTTACTCACGAAGAGCTTATGGAATTTTATCATGACTCACGTTTGCTAACACTTTTAAGGGGGCTAGCATATATTTATAAATCAGGGGAAAGATATGTATACGATATGGATAAAGGCGCACTATTGACTGAATTTCACAATACAAAAGCTAATTACACGGCTACTTTCAGTTATCAGCAGCACCCGCTTGACAATACAAACGGGTATAAATATTTATTAACTGACGTCAAAGATAGTGTTGGTCGAAAAGTGCATATTGAATACCCTGATTTTTTGGGAAATGGCTTAACAATACTTAAATATGGTGATGGTAGGACAGTAAGCTTCGAGTCAAATCAAATCTCACAAAGCTCTGCACATGTGTTGAGTAAAATAACTGCTTTTACCGATGAGATGGGCAATAGGACTGAATTATCATACAAATCTGATATCTCTTTGATTAATCAAATCAGTTACCCTTCAGGGCTAACACAATATTTAACCTATAGCGATAGACTTTCGCCAGAATCTTATGCGGAAATAATCTCTAAAGTCAATAGTAAAGATTTTCCAAAAGTAATGCCTGTTTACCCAGTTGAAGAAGACCGAATTACGTCAGCAACTCAAGAACCACTTATAA
>NZ_QLIT01000293.1 GCF_003574485.1 Facilibium subflavum | reverse complement strand
CTTGATGAACCAACAAACGATCTAGATGTAGAGACTCTAAGAGCACTTGAAGAGGCTATTTTGGCTTTCCCTGGTTGTATTATGGTTATCTCGCATGATAGATGGTTCTTAAACCGTGTGGCTACACATATGCTTGCTTTTGAAGGTAATAGTGAGGTAGTTTGGTTTGAAGGTAACTATGATGCTTATATCGAAGATAAGAAGCGTCGTCTTGGTGATAAGTATGATGCGATTACGAAGATTAAGTATAAAAGAATTTCTGTAGATTAATCTTTAACTTCTATTTTGTTAATATCAAAAGGTTGGTTTGTAGAAACAACCTCATTCCAGTTATCTATACGACACTGATTATCAAAGTTAAAAGATGCTATTTCAACAATTTTAAAGTCAGAGTTATTTTGATATTTTCCATTTATTTGGTATTTAAATATTAAATTATGACTGTTTTGACTTAAATAGTTGAAGTTACTAAAATGCATTTCTTTAATATTTTTGTTAAGCAAAATATC
>NZ_QLIT01000292.1 GCF_003574485.1 Facilibium subflavum | reverse complement strand
GTTCATATTTTTCCTTAACTTAGTGCCATTAAGTTTGCCCCCACAATCAAGAATTTCACAAATCCTGTCAGTATCTCCTTCACTCTCAATAGTTAGTGTAACTATTTATAACGTGAGTTCGATATAAAAGATTAAAAAGCATGCATAAATATACTGTGATGAGGTTGAAATTTTTTTCTCCAAAAGGTATTTCTGGAGCTGAAAACAAAACACCAACCTCATGGAGTGTTATGCTAGAACTTATCTTTTGTTTTGTCGATGATTTTTGCAAAGAATTTATGCCAGCCTGGCAACAAAACTTAATTGAAACACAGCAGCGAAAGCGCTACCGTAAAACAACTATGAGCGACAGCGAAGTGATGACAATTATGATATTATTCCACCAAAGTCACTATCGCAATTTCAAGCATTTTTATCTGGATCATGTTTGTGTACATATGAAAGACAGCTTCCCTAACACAGTCAGCTACAACCGCTTTGTTGAGCTACAGAAGTCTATGCTTGTTCCCTTGTGTTTTATGATGCATCTTCTTCAAGGTGAAAAAACAGGTATTTATTTTATTGATTCCACACCCATTAAAGTCTGTCATATAAAGCGCGAGAAACAGCATAAAGTTTTTGATGGGTTAGCAAAGAAATCAAAATCAACCACGGGCTGGTTCTTTGGGTTTAAGCTTCATTTAGTGATCAATGATAAAGGTGAGATTATGGCTTTTAAAGTCACTGAAGCAACAACAGAT
>NZ_QLIT01000291.1 GCF_003574485.1 Facilibium subflavum | reverse complement strand
TTACAGGTAACCTAAAGACTAGATCAGCTTTTATATTTTTAACGTGAGTTCGATATAAAAGATTACAAATGATGCATAAATATACTGTGATGAGGTTGAAATTTTTTTCTCCAAAAGGTATTTCTGGAGCTGAAAACAAAAAACCAACCTCATGGAGGTGTTATGCTAGAACTTATCTTCTGTTTTGTCGATGATTTTTGCAAAGAATTTATGCCAGCCTGGCAACAAAACTTAATTGAAACACAGCAGCGTAAGCGCTACCGTAAAACAACGATGAGCGACAGCGAAGTGATGACAATTATGATATTATTCCACCAAAGTCACTATCGCAATTTCAAGCATTTTTATCTGGATCATGTTTGTGTGCATATGAAAGACAGCTTCCCTAACACAGTCAGCTACAACCGCTTTGTTGAGCTACAGAAGTCTATGCTTGTTCCCTTGTGTTTTATGATGCATCTTCTTCAAGGTGAAAAAACAGGTATTTATTTTATTGATTCCACACCCATTAAAGTCTGTCATATAAAGCGCGAGAAGCAGCATAAAGTTTTTGATGGGTTAGCAAAGAAATCAAAATCAACCACGGGCTGGTTCTTTGGGTTTAAGCTTCATTTAGTGATCAATGATAAAGGTGAGATTATGGCTTTTAAAGTCACTGAAGCAACAACAGAT
>NZ_QLIT01000290.1 GCF_003574485.1 Facilibium subflavum | reverse complement strand
TTTTGATTAACTGATGATGCCCATTGTAGATATATTGTGTTTGATATAGCCAGTTTTTTGCCTGAATAGCCTTATTCACTGCTGTGAGAATACTGTTTTCTTGCAACTGATTTTCACCAATACCTGCAACTGGAAAATCCGCTTGTAGATCACTCAACCCAAGAGATTTTGCGCTAAAAATAGTTTTTGATAATAAATCACCTGTCACAAGATCATAGGTTTCAACGGTAAAGCCATCAACACAAAGCTTCTGCCCACAGTTATAAGCAGTGTAACTGATTTTACGCCCATTGATGCGATCAACTAAGGTATGTTGACTCATCGTCACACGATCTCCTTGTTCATCTGTTACTGCTGTTGCTGTTTTACTGACTAACTGATGTAGATCATCATAATGGTATTGTATTGTATTGCCGGCGCTATCGGTTTGGGATAGTAAGAGTCCAAGTCCTGTGCCATTCTTATCAACATCATAAGTATTATGCGTACGCATGGTTTGCGTTTTGCCATTAATAAGCACACTCACGCTGCGATCTGTTACCAGACCAAAACCATCAGCCACTACACTTTCTATGCGCCCATCCGGCAAAGTGGTCGTTTGTTGATTCTCACCACTACAATTACCCTGTTCTCCTTGACAACGGTAATGCGTACGAAAACGGGTAATATTGCCATCTGGCGTAATTATCTCAATGAGGTTGCCCAGTGCGTCATATCGATAAAAGCTCGCGTTACCAAGCCCATCGGTAGTAATTAATACCTCTCCTGTTTGTTTATCAATATATTGACTGTGTGTTATTGGCAAATAAGCCTTAGCATCTTTTGTAACACCATTTAAGGTCGTTGTTTTTTCCATAAGCTTGCTGCAGTCTATACTAAAATCTGCATTTTGCGGCAATCCAGGGCAAGCACCTGCTGCAAGGTTCTCGACATAATGCATATTAACTATCTGGCTGACTATATTGCCTTTATCAATCCCCAGGCTAGCGGCAGCAGCACCATAGCTTAACTGCTCTGAAATCATCCTTCCATAGTTATCATAATGGTAAGCTCGTCGGTATACTGCATGAAAAACAGGTGTTGTGCCATTTGTATAGGTATAATAACCTGTATCATGCTCAGCAATCACTTTTCCAGCTAATGTACCATCTGTCGCGATAGTGTTCTCTTCACCTAAAGCCCATACCTTAGCTGAGTCATTATCGGTGCTGTTTTCCATATTTTTTTGCCAATACCTGGCTTGTGGGATACTAACCTTTCTTATCAATAAACCATAGTGCGCATCGTCATAATAAAATTGTTTTTGATCAGCCCCAGTATCATTTTTTGAATTGCTATAGTCCCATCGACCTGTACTATGGATAACCTGACCATATGCATTATATTGCGTTGTATTGGCAAATGTGTCTCCTGGTTTTCCTAACTCATAGGCCGTCTGCCATATTTCTGCGGGTTTTGTATAGTTTGCCGGCAGCTCAGTAAAATAAGGCTCGGTATTGGAGTTGCTATTTAGCGGAAACGCACCAGCATTCTCACCTGTGTATAAGACGTGCTCCTTCATCAATAAAGCGTTATTTGCGCTACTGTCGCTAACCGATACATCCTTTAGTAAATGATCGTGATTATACGTTGAGCGTGAGCTCAAATCTGCGCTTTGACCATCAACCTCATAAAGGTAATCTGCTGGTGCCTGTTCAAGTAATGCATCTTTTGTCGGATCATTATGTGATAGTGATAAACCATTGCCAATATAATTATGCCCATCCTGCCCTTGTGATTCAACATCCAGATTTGATAAGGTGCGCATGGTCATCGTCTGCCCGTTTGATGCTTTGGCTGTATAAAACAAATCCTCAGCAACATCTATTTTACTACCACCGTAGTTTAAGCCTGGTTGGTAAGTAACATTCGCATGCATACCTGTTGGATAATCTACCTCGTCAATGGCATTTTCATTACCCTGTAAGGTTGAGTAATCAAAGCCAAAAGATATCGCTGCACTTCCCTGGCCTTCAACCAGTCGTGATAGACGCCCGTACGAATCTGTGATAAATTGTACTTTATGCGTATTGCCTTCTGCATCTGGCCCTTTTTCTGTTAGTGTCACGCTCTGGCCATAGTTAAAATCCACCTCTTCTGTAACTCCATCCGCGCTTACTACCACCGATTGAATCATATGGTTGACGGATTGATTTGGAATCGCCGGGCTGATGTAATGAACAACTTCCTCATTACCCAGAAGGCTCACCCCTTCAATAAATCGCCCGCTCTTATCGAGATATTCCTGGTAGCCATTGTGCAGTAAGATAACATAACCGTAATGATCAGGTGCAGCTATACGCGTTTTATTAGCAATATCAGTTGCACAGCTTGTGTTAGCAGCGCATATTTTAACCCCTGCCTCATGATCATAGCGCAAGGTATATTCTCCATCTGCGGTAGTTGCTGCACAAACCCCTGGCTTGCCACTGGCAGGACATAAATAATACTGCCCATGGCCACCAATAGATAAATAATGCGTAGCCATATTTAATTGATCAAAGCCAAGTGACCAGCCAACCCCTAAATTATCCAGATTTGAGTTGGAGGCACCATCATAAGCAGCAGTTAACTTCACTCCCCCAGGCAAATGCATCAATGCGAGGTTCAGGCTAAGCTCCCCCGTTTGCGCATTAATGCTGGCACTTATATTACCACCCATGTTAAATGCCGTAGAATTTGGTGCCTGATTACCACTATTTTGAAGCGCTTTTGCCTCTGTCAAATTTATGCTAATTCCAACGCCAAAAACCACAGTTAATGCCAGATATGAAAATTTGGTAAATCCGCGCCTCATACATTTATTCTCCATCGATATTTCACAAACACATTTATTAATACCACACAAGGTGCAACAAGCGTTTCTAGCTAGGATCTAATTGCAACCATATTTTGTTAAAATTTGAATAAGCTGATTGCGTCATGCATAAAAAAATTCGTTAAAGCTGGTTACATGCTCTGGTACTTATCTTTTGTCATGCCCATAACCTTAATGGTATTACCATCACGCTTGAACACTAACTGCGATGTTGTGTTAACATCTATACAGTAATTAGGATAATCAGTACACAAAGAAGGAAATTCATTACCTAGTTCCAAACTTGACCAACCTTGAAAATTAGAAGCAATACTCGGGATAAGTTGTGAATTTAGAGCTTCTATATTACCATCAGTACTTAATAATATGCTCATAGCATTAGCTTCTACCCCTCCAACAGTATCGTCAAATCCTATAGCACCCAACAACCGTGTGAAGCTAAATTTAATATAAGTAAGACTTGGATTTCCATTTTCAAACCCATGCAACCCTGGATTAAAGCTTGCCCCTGGTGCTAAAATTGTCGGGTTATTACAATCTTGGCTTAAGTGGTCAACGTGCAATGAACTGCTTCCCCAAGCACATAAATACAGAGTCCTACCCGTATCATTCTCAATCCTCGTATGCGGCCAGTCGTCATCATTTAAGGGTGTCACAGGAACCGTACTGTCAAGTTTCGTCACAGGATAGCGATTTCCCCAAATATCATATAACCCTGAAATCTCAGCTGCCATACCCAACACTGGCAATGGCATTGGGTAGCCCTGAATATTATTCCCGACTTTGACACTTTTCAAAGTTATCCACAGGTTTGAAGAAAGATATTTTTGCTCAGGCCTTATTTTATAAGGGTTTTTGTCTTCCAAAAAGGTCAATTTGTAGTGCCTAGTAAAAATATTAGTTGATTTTAAATGGCACTATGTTACCCTTAAAAAAAACGATGAGACCCATGCCATGTTCGTTCGAATTAAGTCAACACCGAATAGCCCAAGAAAATCTGTTCAAATTGTGTCATCTGTTCGCATTGGCAATAAAGTAATAC
>NZ_QLIT01000289.1 GCF_003574485.1 Facilibium subflavum | reverse complement strand
GGAGATGTGATTATTAAGGCCGATGCTTTTGATACTGAAGGCATAAAAATTGGCGAACGTGATCTGAAAATAGTAAACATTAATATAACTGCCAGTGATGATTTACGCCTTGTCTGTTTGTTAACAGAAAGCCTTACCTTAAGGCCTGGTACATTGAGTCAGATGGTTTTTAACCATACAAAGGGGTTAAATAATGCTTATTTAGATTTAAACCAAATGCCGTTGGATGTGTATAACGAATTAACTCAAATTCAGGTTACCGCTGAAAATAAATCCTTAACTTTTGATCAAGCACAATTAGGCCAATATTATGAAACTAAAATTATTCCCTTAGGATATTTGCCAGCCTCTGCATCAGAGACAGAAATAAGCTTAAGTTTTGAAGTTACTGCAGGGAATGCTTTAGAAGCAAATAAAGTCAGCTTAGAAAGTTTATCTACGCCACCAATTCAATTTGGGGCGGCAAACTCTTTACCTGTTGCACCGAGCATCAACGTTTACACTACCGTGCTTGACGCTCAGCCAGTAGAAGTTGACTCGCCAAGTGTTGAAACGATTACTTTTAATAATACTTCTAATTATCCCGTATTAATCGAAAACCTGATTGCTGATAACCTTCCAAAAGGTACGACATTAAAAGATGTCGGAACTTGTATCCAAGGGAGTAATATTTCAGTAGGTGGTAGTTGTCAGGCCAAGGTTGAAATTACTGAAGCTGCAGAGGGTGAAGGTGAATTAATTCTGGAGTATACTATCCAAGAGTTACTATCTCAGGTATCTACATCTGAGCTACTTAAACTAAATACACAAGATGCAATATTACGTATTTCATCAAAAGTAAATGTGAGCAAGGTAGGGGGTAGTATAGAAATACCAGGCATAATGAATATCCCATTACCTCAAAGTGCTGAAGGAACAAAAAATAAATACTTGGTGACCCTGGGAAACACGGGTAATTTCAATCTTAATGCCCTTAGTGGTTCAACAATTGCTGATAACGTAGCGCTTTTTGATCAAGATGGTAATCTTTACGGAGATGCTAAAGTTGAGCTGCATAAAATAGATGAGGAAATTACCCAAACTTGTGATGTAGGTGTATTAACTGCACATTCAAGTTGCCAGATGGTCATTGCAGTTGATAGAGATGCACAAAAAGCTAATGGATTAAACCTTAAATTTAAGAGTGTAGATTTATTTAGTAATCTTGATGCAACAAAGGTTGACGTATCTTCGGCAACTGCTAATGTCGTGAATGAAGACCCATCTATTAGCTTGTTTGAGTATGGAAGTAGTACACCGATTGCTTCAACGTTGAGCTTAGAACAGCTTGATGAAGACAATTTACGTATTGTGGTTCAAAACGTTGGCGGGAGCAATCTAATATTCGGTACCAATTCTGTGTCTATAAATAATACTATTCTGAATAATAAACCGATTATTATCAATAACACTTGTAACGATGCTACCCTTATCCCTCAACAAAGCTGTGAGTTTTATATTCAGGGTAAAACAGCGTCTTTTAATACTGTTTCGGAAAACTTACTTATAAAAATTGCTTCGGCTGATGCGTTAGTGGAGAGTAGCTTTAGCCTAAATTATCTCGCTGAGCGAATTAAAAAATTAAGAACAGGTAGATGGCATGGCTGCTATTTAACAACAAAAGGCGATGTTTATTGTTGGGGAAGAAATGAGATGGGTGATTTGGGCAGAGGTTTTGACAGTGATTATCAAACAGCTCCTGCAAAAATAAAGATGGATGGTGCACTTGCAGGGAAAACAGTAGACAAAATAAGTGCACGTAATCAGCATGCTTGCATTATAGATACGCAAGGTGAGATTTACTGCTGGGGTGCTAATAGTTCTGGTGAGCTTGCAAATACGCCATACGGTTATAATGAACATATTTCAGTTCCTACACAAATACAAAAAGGAAGTTTGCCTGTAAATTTATCTTTCCAGCAAGTAGATATAGGCTCGTCCCATACATGTGCTATAGGGTCAGATGATGCAGCGTATTGCTGGGGAAGAAGTAGTAACTACAGGCTTGGGTTTCAACCGACTGTTGATTCATACAGTACCCCTGTTGCCGTAAGCATGTCCGCTAACGGATTTGTTAATACAAACCTTTATGATATTGCCACCGGCATAGGAGCGCATACCTGTGCTATTGATCAAAATAATAAACTCTACTGCTGGGGATATAACCACAGAAAACAGCTAGGCGCTGATGGAAGTGGGTTTTATAACACAGTATACCTATCTGAATCTCCTATTGTTCCATTATTTCCAATCACGGATTCAAAAGTGACCAAGGTTGTAAATAATTATAGAAACACCTGTGCATTGACACTACAGAATAATGTTTATTGTTGGGGGAGTAATGAGGATGGGATGCTTGGGATTAATGATAGTAATTATTCACAATATAACCTAAAAAGCATCCCGCAAAAAGTAGTCATGCCTTCTAATGTTGGTGCTGAGATTCTGGATTTAGATATGGCTGATGGTACCGCATGTTTTGTTGATAGTAATTATGATGTGTACTGTTGGGGCGCAAATATTTATGGTACTATTGCTCAATCAGCTGATGTATCTTCCATATACCCTAAACCGACAAAGATAAATTTACCAAATGGTATAAGTGATATCGATTTTGACCAGGTCTCAGTTGGACAGTATTTTGCATGTGCCTCTGAAAAGATGACTACAAATGTTTACTGCTGGGGAAGTAATGCATTTGGACAAATTGGTAGTGGGATAGCGGTTGGCAGCTCGTCGTATACAGCAATACCTACGCTTGTTAAATAAACTGTATCATGTCACTAAACACCCAATCTAAACATGTAAGAATCATAAATAACAAGTGTATGTGGTGTTTGTTTGTGTAAAGGTGCTATTGGTAATTCTAGCAACGAAGGAGCTAGAGCCCATATAGACCAAGGACTATGAGCCCATCCATCTAACTGTGTAAATTTTTCATAGCACTTAAATTCTGCCTTCAAATTTAATTAAAAAATGCGGCATTGCTTCACTCCAACTTCTAATTGGCATTGTCCATTTTTTTGTCATATAGTCC
>NZ_QLIT01000288.1 GCF_003574485.1 Facilibium subflavum | reverse complement strand
CACCTGTTTTTTCAAAAAATGGCTGATAGGTCCTATAGGGGAAGTGTGCCCTTTATGGAGCGGTTACGAACATTTGTTTGATTAATAAATGCAATAAAGTCTGTGTAACTCATTGACTCAATATGACTGATCATAGTAGCTTCACTTTTATTGGTTAAATTATCCCAGTTTAAGAACTCATTTTCTACCGCTCCCTCTGCGATTGGCTGATTTATAATATTCAAGACATCCCTCCTTGACAAAGTCAATTTATAACCTTTTTACCTAGACTATTTCCATCTAATAAGAATAGTAGTAGTATGACATCGCTTTTTGTCTAGTTACCACTCTACATTCAGTAGCTTCAACTAACGTAATTGCGCCCCTAAACTACGAATACTAATGTATCAAGAAAGCTCATCGAGAGCAAGCATGATTGTTAGGCAGTTAGAGATAAATAAACTGCCCCTAATTCTATGCTAAATCAACAGAAGGTCTGCCTTTTTTTACCAAAGCGCGTTGCATATAAATAAAGAACAACAATGCAAATAAAATCCCAAAAATTCCTGTTAGCGCAAGTTCATAGACATTATCTAAAAGATGAAAAGCACCAAAAGCAGTAAAAGCAACACCACCCATAATTTGAATAAAGCTAAAAATAGAAATTGCAGTACCTGTAAGCGCGGGGACAAGACCGCCAAAAAATTAAGCTTATACTATATCTTTGATATAGCTATTCCAGCATATGATCAACGATATATTCAATAGCCCTTTGAACGTTTAAGTTGGATAAGATGGCTATTTAATCAAATAACTATAAATATTTTTTTAACTTTATGTCTTCCTCTATAAGCAATTCCACCAACGCACTAAGCGTTTATCACTAATAATAATGCGTAAGAACGCTATTAATCTTTGATTTAATCTGGTTGTATATTAGACATACCCTATTGGAATAGTCGCCAATTTTTTGTAGATTAGTATAGTAAGTAGCCCAATAGTTTATAATATTTAAGGGGTCACATGAAATTCTATAACCTAATAAACAAGCTTATGATGAGCATTCTTATATTTGCCACGGCATTAGCTTTAATCAGCTGTTCGGGTTCTTCTTCGCCTTCATCTTCAACCCCAACAACACAAGAACCAATTACTATTCTAGCGGATGACACTGTCCTGCAAGGAAAATCAACAGTAATATCAGTATCCTTAAATGCTTCATTTGAAGGCAAAGGATTACAGGTAGGTGCAACCGCGGCTCAAGCAAAAAATATTAGATTCCATTTTCTAGATCAACAAAATAACGATAAATTCACTGTTTCCTACTCTGAAAACTGTGACTTATTGTCAGGCACTCAAGTGTGTCTTATTACCGTTACGCCACAATCAAGCGCAATTAATCTCGTAGATAGCAAGATAGGTTATATTATTACGGCAATTGTTAATGATAAGCAAAGTACGAGTAAAAATCGTTTTTTTACACTAAAGCGTTTATCAACCTCTTTTGATTCTTTAGGTGTAGATGCATCAAAAACGATAGGGACGATGTGCTATTGATTGAAAACATGGCGTACAAAAGCATTGATTTAACAGGCAGCACTTTTTCCGCTAATGATGAAAAAATAAGCTTTTCAAATAATACTTGTACAGGAGCCCTCTTTGGTGGCGAAACTTGTTCTGTTACTGTTCAGGTCAGTGGTGATATGTTATCTAAAACGGTTGATATCACCATGAAAAAAGCAAATGGAACAGTTATCATAGCACTGTCTGTATCGATCATCAGACCTGTGCTTGCCATTTTACCATCAAGCGCGGTTGAATTATTTCCAGATAATAATCAGTTAATTACGGTTAAAAATAATTCTCTTGTCCCTGTTTTAGATTTATCCGTAATATCTTCTGGGTTACCAGCGGATATTACGGTGAGTGAAAATAATTGTGGATCAACCTTAAACGCGCTTAGCCAGTGCTACATCACACTACAAGCAGGCACAAACCCTGATGGTGAAGGTGAAATAGTGGTTCAAGCATCAAATGCAGATAGCCAAGCTCAATCAATTAAAGGGAGTACACCAGATTTACTAAATTTAAACGTTTCTGTAGAACAAATCGCCACGAATGGATTTGGAAACAAGCAGTTTTCAGTTACCATTGGCAACACCTCTAACGAGACAAATATTGAAAATCTCTCTTTATCATTGAACAAGGGGTATTACTGAATCGCCGCTGTGTGATGTATGGTGAAATTAAAGAAGAAAATGGCTGTGCTTCCCATACTGAGTTATCGGGGAAGGTCTGTCATTTCTCTGAGTGTCAAGCAAGTTTCTAGTCATATAAAAAACGTCTTCTTAACAAGAAGAGTATGAAGGAGTAGAGGATGAAA
>NZ_QLIT01000287.1 GCF_003574485.1 Facilibium subflavum | reverse complement strand
AAAATTGAAGGTCATGGAATTTATTATGATCCGGAGGGAAAACCTATCTATATTGGCGATTTTAAAGAAGGCAAGTATAATGGTTCTGGTTCTCTTTTTGATGATGGAAAGCTTAGATTTAGCGGCGAATTTAGAGATGGAGAACTAGTTTCTGGATTTGAATATGAAAGAAAAATCCCTGGTGAACTTAGAGACAAACTTCAAAACATCAAGAGTATTCCAGATATACGTGAAATTAATAAAATGTTAGCTGAAAACAGACAAGAAGTTGTCATTTATGAAGGAGAGTTTAGCAATAATAAATATCATGGGCAAGGCAAACTTTACGATAATTCTGGTGAGTTAAGATATGAGGGATCGTTTGAAGATGGTTTATATGAAGGGCAAGGAACATTGCATCTCGACAATTATAGCTATGATGGGGAATTCAAAGCTGGGAAGAAACATGGACAAGGTAAAGCATATACTGAAAATACAACAATTGAGGGGACTTTTGAAAATGATATCCCCATTGATGCAAAATTCTATAATAAAGATGTGCTTAAGTATGAAGGTGAGTTTAATAAAAATTTACAACCTGATGGTTTAGGAACTCTGTATCTTGATACAGGCGAAAAGTTTGAAGGAATTTTTGAAAAAAACGTCTTTAAAAAAGGGAAAATGTATACGAAAGAAGGAAAATTATCATATGAAGGTGAGGCACAAGGCGGATCGTATCACGGTGAAGGTAAATTATATTATGACCATGCAGATGTTGTTGGTTTTGATGGTGTCTTTGAAAATGGACGCTTTAAAAAAGGAAAAGCATATAACGATCAAGGAGTACTTAGATACGATGGTGAAATGGAGGCAGGAAAATATAATGGCCAGGGTATTGAGTATAACATAGACGGGGAAACCAGAAAATATCAAGGAACCTTTGATAACGGCACCTTTTCTGAAGGCAGGATATACCAGAGTGATGGTGGTTATATAGAAGCTGACTACAATGGTGGAAACTATAATAGTGGTAAAATATATAGTGCCAATGAAAGGCTTATTTACGAAGGCGGTATGAAAAAGGGCCAACCGCATGGTGAAGGTGTTAAATACCAATATAACAATCTAAATAAAATCAAGCAGTTTGAAGGAGAGTTTAGCAATGGTCAGCTAGTAAAAGGAAACGTATATTATGAAGATGGGAAACTAATATATAGTGGTGAGTTAAAACAAGGTAAGTATGATGGTAAAGGAGTTCAATATTATTACGAAACAGAAAAAATAAAACACTATGAAGGAACGTTTAAAAATGGAAAGATTGTAGACGGTGTAGCATTTAACCGTGAAGGCAATCCAGTTTACATGGGAGAATTTAACGACAGCGGGCTTTATCACGGCGAAGGGCTTCTATATGACTATGAGGGAGGAACTTATAGCGGAAGTTTTGTTGATGGTCTGCCAGAAGGAAAAGGAAAGGTTCTCAATGGTAATGGTAAACTGTCATATGAAGGCGATATGTATCAAGGAAAGCCACATGGTGAGGTTACGTTGTATTACCCAACAGGGGAAAAGTATTATCAAGGCTCTTTTGATCAGAATAGCTTTATTCATGGAAAGGGCACCATGTACTATAAAAATGGTAAATCAATGTACAAAGGAGATTTTCTTAATGGTGAGAAGCATGGAAGTGGCACCCTGTATTATGAAAATGGCCAACCAAAATATAAAGGAAGTTTTCTTAATGATGAGAAGCATGGAAGTGGCACCCTGTATTATGAAAATGGCCAACCAAAATATAAAGGAAGTTTTCTTAATGATAAGAAGCATGGAAGTGGCACCCTGTATTATAAAAATGGTCGTGTTTTCTATGGTGGCGATTTTTATCAAGGGCAACCACATGGTCAGGGTATTTTCTATTATGAAAATGGTAAAGTCGCCTATAAAGGCAATTTTAGGATGGGGAAAGAGGATGGCATTGGAACTAGCTATTATAGCGATGGTTCGATTGTAGAGGAAGGGCGCTTTAAGAATGGTGAGCTTATAGGGGGCTACTATATTGATGAAGATGGTATAAAGCATATAGTTGAAGAGGAGATAAACTAACGAGAGAAAGCAACACACATCAGGGGAATCGTATTTAAATTCCCTTGATGTGTAAGAACGAAATGTAATCAAACTGACTGCTGTTCTTGTGGCTAAAGGAATTGCGGCTACACGTCAGCTTGCTAAGCGCCAATTAACCTGGATTCGCAATTGGCCATATGCGATTAAAATCATTGATGCAAACCTTGAAGATAAGATAAAACTTAAAGCGATCCAGCATTATTTTCTTTCCTTTGTAAGGTAAAAATAAAAAATTTTGTTTTTGTTTGATTTATTTTATTACGCTAGCCATAGTTAAATCTAGATAACGTGAGTTCGATATAAAAGATTAAAAAACATGCATAAATATACTGTGATGAGGTTGAAATTTTTTTCTCCAAAAGGTATTTCTGGAGCTGAAAACAAAACACCAACCTCATGGAGTGTTATGCTAGAACTTATCTTTTGTTTTGTCGATGATTTTTGCAAAGAATTTATGCCAGCCTGGCAACAAAACTTAATTGAAACGTAACCGCTCCATAAA
>NZ_QLIT01000286.1 GCF_003574485.1 Facilibium subflavum | reverse complement strand
CATATTGGTGAAGCAATGGGCATTGGGGTGAAATTGTGTCGGTTTTTTGTATATTTACTGGCGAGCTTGTTAATTACAAATGCACTTGCTGTGTCCAGGTTTTATTTGGGTGATGGTAAAAGTGCCATTATGCTTTTGGGTCATGATACTTATGCTTACTCAGGTTATGGTCAAAGGCAAACATCGTTGCGTATTGATAGGGAAAAAAGAGGTAGTGCGCTTGTTTTTGGTTATGATAAGGAGTATCTAGACCCTTTAACTTTGCAGATTTATTTGCGGGCACGTGATTATAATGTTTTTCTATCACGCTTTAATGTCAGAGACAGTAAGACGAATGAATGGAATAAGTATAACTTTGCCAATGCAAACCCTGTTTTAAACATTGATCCAAGTGGTCATGAAGCATCAAAAGGCTTGGTTACTGCATTTTCTGTTGTCGGTGCTATTGCTGTTATTGTGGCATCATTTTATTTGCGTGGTAAGTTAACTAGTATTATACAGAGCATTGAGGACAATGAATTCACTTTCGCGTCATCCTCCCCAAACAAGGGTTTCTTCTCCGTCAGTAGCAGCAGCTACTCGGATGTGGAAGATGCTTATGGGCGCCCAGCTTATGAAGAAGGTGTTCATAAGCAATTCACTTCTATTAATGAAGATGAGTTATCAGATAGCAGCAGCAGTGATGATGAAAACAATCTGGATAGCTCTGGGCATATAGCAAGGAAGCAGCAGAGGTTGCTAAGATTACTCAAGGCAGGGGAAGTAGCAAATACAGTCCTAAGTGTTGGGTTTTCTTCAGCCTCGATAGCATTGAATCAGAAAAAAAATTGGAAGAGCAAGGAGTATATAACAGGTTTTACCTCTGTATTACTGGGCAGCTTAAGTGGGTTATCAATACTCTCCGGCTCTTTGGGGGTACAAACTATGTTAATATCATCCGGAGTAGCAGCTACCTCCTTGGGCGCGCCGGCATTTTTTTCAACGTTGGTTAAAGAATATAACCAAACAGAGAAACGCTAGTGAGCGTAGGGAAGCATGCGCCTAGAAACCTCGGCAGTACAATACTAACGTATTTATAAAAATATTGGGCTAATGGTGTAAAAGTAATTTGTGACATAGCATAAAAATAAGGAGGAGGTAGATTGTGTGTATGAGCCGTTATGTATTTTTCATATCTGTCTTGTCAATAATTTTTAGTATAAGTTCTGCTAGTGTTCGGTTTTATCTTACTGATGGGAAAAATAATACATTAATTTTAAGTGGAAACTGCTTAGATAAAAGATATACAGCATCCTACACATCCTATGGTTTAAATCAAAAATTAATTTGTAATAATAAAGCGAATACAGTTTTTAATTTTGGCTATAACAAAGAGTATCATGATGTTTATAGCGCTGAGGTTTATTTACGATCACGAGATTATAATGAAGATATATCCCGTTTTAGCATAAGGGATACAAAGAGCGATGAGTGGAATAAATATGGCTTTGTATCAGGCAACCCAATTATGTATGAAGACCCAAGTGGTCATAGTGCACTACCAGAGGGCATATTAGCTTTTAGTCTGCTTAGTGTGGCAAACCCTATTATTGCTAAATATATGCCCAATTCAATAGCTAAGTATGGTTTATTATCTGCTTTGGGAGGTGCTCAAGTTGCTTTAGGACTGTATGATTTTGGTGAGTTGTTGAAAACATCATATGAGGGCTCAATGGAAAGCTGTCGAGGTGATAAAGTACTTATGGTTGATATTTCTGATACTTTAATTCACAATGATGGAAAATCTGGAAACTCAGGCAGTGCATTTTCTCAAAGTGGTGACTCCGCCATGATTACCCTTGGTGATCGTGATCACGATAAATATCAACAGGGAACTAAAATCCGGTTAAATAGCCAGTTCGTTGAAGAACTTAAACGGCGAAAAGAACAAGGATATGTGATTAATATCTTATCAACAGGTGGCTGGCAACAAGGGGCTATAGCTAAATTTGAAAATGTTTTTGACGATGATTTTCAGTTTGATAATTGGATTTCATGGACTTCAGGAAGTGAAGAGTATGAAGGTGGGTTAAAAGGGCTAGGGTATCGCTTTAAAGCCTTTTCAAAATATCAATTTATTCGGAACTATTGGAATAAAAATGAGGATGTTTCTGCTATGATGCTGTTTGATGATAAATGGTACCAAAGAGGGGGGGCAAGGTTAGCTGGAGCGTATTCTATGGCAGTTTATAATAGTGAGTTTATGGAAAATAGTGCATTCTTTCAAAATTAAAGAGATAGATTATTATATGTAGCTTATTACATCAAAAAAACATCTTGACAAATATTTTTTATTTGCTAAATTATTAATTAGCAGTTGGG
>NZ_QLIT01000285.1 GCF_003574485.1 Facilibium subflavum | reverse complement strand
GTTGGCCTGGACTTTATTAGCTGTGCGCTGATGAAATTAGCTATTGATAGTAGCAAAATCTTGCAATCAATCTTAATGGTGTTTTGTAGGCGAAGGAAGCAGAAATATCAAAAATTACTTACAGGTGTCCTGTAGTGTGAGTTGCCATTATTATTTCAGGTTCGATCTTTGGTCTTATGCTTTTAACAATGCTCATGACAGTTGTTTTAATTGATCGCTACTATAAAAACGTTAAAATCACGAATCAACAAAGTATGGTGGAGATGAGTTTTATTGCTTTTCGTCTATTAGATGTCAATATTCATCAACATGAACAAAAAGGGTTTGTCAAAGCATTAGATGAGCTATCAGCCCATGCTGAAAACATAACACTCACGGATAAGCCCTCATCAAAACTTAAGTTGAATTTTGATAATGCGCAAAAACAGTCACAAAAATTAAGTTATTCGTATATTAAGGGAAAGGTTTTACAAGAAACAAAAGATTATCGTATTTTGACCGATTATTCATTATACCTATCTGAATATAAGAAGTGGCTGAATGTTCATTTCCCGTCGCCATTTGTCGGTTTACTTGGCCTTATAGTGTTAATTGCTGAAGGTGCTTTAGCAGTGATTCTTTTGTATTTTTTGTTTTTGATTCTACATTTTGTAAGGCTTTGGCAACAAATGATGTCATCGGATGAATATAGATTGAATAAAAATAACACAAAAACATTTTCTTATGGTTTTAAACGTACTTTCACCTTGTTCTATTCAATTAAAGCCATTAAGCATATGTTTACAAGAATCAAGGAATTAACACAGGAAAAAACGTTTATTATCACCGCGTTGACACACAATATTCGTACACCAATAACGCGGGCTGAGCTTATTTTGGAGATGCAAGCGGATACTAAGGAAAAAAGCCTGTTGCTTCAGGAGTTAGATGAGATCAATAAGCAGGTTACACAGATTGTCAGTTATGCGAAAAGCACACAGAATTTTGGCTTTCCTGATAAAGTAAACCTTTATGCGTTTATTGAATATTTGATAAATAAAACGCAGTATTACTTTTGTGTTGAGAATCGTGTAGATAAAAAACTCTCAATCAATGCACAACCGATTGCTTTAGAGCTTGCATTTAATAATATTATTGATAATGCAATCAAATACGCCGGGCATTTAACTATTTATGGCCGCTTTGATGGCAATTACAATTTCATGTTGATTTTTGAAAGTGAAATTAGCTTGCAGATGAAAGACAGAGATTATGAAAGCAGTGGTCTTGGTATGCAGATCAGCACATTGCTGTTAAAGCAAAATGATTGTCAACTCACAGTGAATATCACCACAAAACACTACCAAACAAGTATTTTGATTCCAAAACATCGCATTGTGAATAAATCGTAGATAACTTGCAATCAGGCAAAGTTCGTTTTAATGTATAAGCTAAAAATATGATTTTGGAGAAGCGATGCTTGATACATTTATGTCCCCGACTTTTGACAGTTTAAAAACAGAGAAAATCTGGCAATATTTTTTAGAGATTACACAAGTCCCAAGACCAACATTTCATGAGGAAAAAATCAAAGCTTATTTGCTTGATTGGGCAGATAAGCATGGGTTTGACCATCAGATTGATACAGCGGATAACATTGTGATTAAGGTGCCAGCAAGCAAAGGATATGAAGCACATGCTACTGTTGTTTTGCAGGCACATAAAGATATGGTTTGTGAGAAAAATGAAGATGTTGAATTTGATTTTAAAAATGATCCCTTAAAACTTAAGATTGAAGATGGATGGTTAAAGGCAGATGGCACAACGCTTGGTGCAGATAATGGTTTGGGGATTGCTGCAGCCATGGCAATTGCGACGGATAAAAACGCAAAACATCCGCCTTTAGAGATTTTAATCACAGCATCAGAAGAGCGTGGTTTGATTGGTGCCAATAATTTAAGCCCAACGTTATTAAGTGGTCAGACGATGATTAATCTGGACACAGAAAGCTGGGGTGATATTTATGTTGGTTGCGCAGGCTCACAGTCGGGGAAATTGATTTTTGATCTATCATATGATGATCAGATAGCAGATGATCTGACAAGCATTGAAATCAAAGTGCATGGTTTAAAGGGCGGGCATTCTGGTTTGGATATTGATAAACCGCGCATTAATGCAGCAAAATTCTTAAGCTTGCTACTTTGTGATGCGCAACAGCATGTTGCATTTAATGTAAATAATATTAATGCAGGGAATCTGCCAAATGCGATTCCACGAGAAGCACTGGCAATAATCTCTTGTAATAAAGATGAAAAAGCAAAGCTTGTATCAGTATTACAGGCATACTACCAACAATGGTATGACATTTATCAAGCGCATGAGCCAGGGTTTCGCCTTGATATGCTTGATAAAGAGACACAAAATAAGAAACTGACAGAAACACTTAAAGATAATCTGTTAAATATATTATCGACCATACATTCAGGTGTTCTCACGATGAGTGCGGCGATGTCAGAGCTTGTAGAGACTTCAAATAATCTGTCATCCATTAAGATAAAGGATCAAAATCTTATTGTGACGATTTATACAAGAAGCGATAACAATCTTGGTATATCAAGCTTTATGCAAGGTGTTGAGCGAAATGCAAAAACTAATAATGCACAACTTCAAAAATCGCCATTATCACCAGGCTGGAAACCTGATATGGGATCACGTGTTTTGTCGATTGCCAAAGAAAGCTACAAAGCGCTTTATCAGAAAGATGCTAATATCAAAGCAATTCATGCGGGTCTTGAGTGTGGTGCAATTTATGATAAATATCCAAAGATGGACATGGTGTCAATTGGTCCGACAATTGAAAATGCACATTCACCAGATGAGAAGGCTGAGATTTACAGTGTTGGTGAATTCTATCAACTGCTGAAATATATGTTAGAGAAGCTATAAGGTGCGCCTATACCACTTTAATACCATTTATAATTAGTGCAAAGCATGTCAAAGGCAAGGCGTAGTATAGATTATATTATGGTCTCTGTTTTTGCAGGTTTTACTATAACCTGCATCTTAGATAGAAGAAAGTAGGAGAAGGCTGTTCATGACCAATATATTATTAAAAACCTAGAATGGAATATCATCATCATTAAAGTCATTTAGTTGACTTAAATCAGGCTGGTTTCCTGTTTGTCCCGACTTTGACACTTTTCAAAGTTATCCACAGGTTTGAAGAAAGATATTTTTGCTCAGGCCTTATTTTATAAGGGTTTTTGTCTTCCAAAAAGGTCAATTTGTAGTGCCTAGTAAAAAT
>NZ_KZ984704.1 GCF_003574485.1 Facilibium subflavum | reverse complement strand
CTTAACTTAGTGCCATTAGACTGCAGATGACTATTTACCTAACAGTCAAATTGAAATATTCACTGGTGAATACAAGAAAATACTGGGTGATGGCGTTTGTTTTGAGGATGCCCCCGATACTGATGAATCAGATTATTTCAGTGGTGATATCGTGATAACAACTATTGACCAGGTAGTCAACTCCATTATTACACATCAAAAAGTGACGACTATGGTCGATGTATTAAATGCACATGTGGTATTTGATGAGTTTCACGAGTTGGTCAATATGACTGCTTTTAATCTGCTGTTTGCCGAATTAATCGAAGCTAAGAGGCAGCAAGGTGCATATGCCAATACGCTTTTAGTGTCAGCTACGCCACATTACTTCTATTTAATGGAATTTTTAAGGATTCACAAAGAAGATATAATTACTATTGATAGCTTTAACGACTCAGGCTATCACATTGATTTTATGAGTTATGATGAAAAAAAAGAAGTCAGCCCATTAATGACGCAAGCGCAAGAAGGCAATGCCTTTGTTATTACCAATACGGCACAGGATGCTCAGCTAGGCTATTTGCAACATCACAGGAAAGAAAACAGCGTATTGCTGCATTCAAAATACACTAAGCAAGATAAATCCTATTGGTTCAATGAGGTGTTCAATAGCTTCAAGCGCAATGGTGAGCGAAAGTACGATGTGTTGCGAAGTGGCCCCATTGTACAGGCATCACTTAATATCACTTGCGATCGTATGTTAACTGAAATTACTTGTGCAGAAAACTGGTTGCAACGCCTAGGGCGGCTTGACCGTTTTGGTGAAAACTCAGTAGTGAATCCATATATCACGGTGGTGCCTCAGAGCATAGAGGTCGACGGCAAGCAAACTAGCAGTTGCGCAAGGTTCCTGAATCAGTTATGTGTTTGGAACAGTACCAAAGCATGGATGAACTTTTTAAAGGATCAATTATATAATCAAAAGGTAATGACAATTAATCAGCTTTATTGTATTTATCGAGACTTTTACAACGATAAGCAAGCTTTAAAGTTGATTGAGCAAGACTTTTTATTGGCATTAAAAAAGAGTGTTAATCTTATTAATGAAAAAATTATTGATCCAATTTCAGTTCCATCTAAATCGAAGATTAAACAAGGCGTAATGAAAATATCGGCAAATTCGCTACGCGGTGATAATCGCTTTGTGCAAATGGCTGTATGCCAGGTAAACGAATCATTAAATTTGGAATTTACGGATGAATATGCCTATAGCGAAGAATTCAATCCTAACGAGCCACAAGCGAGCTTGACTGAATCGATAGAAAGCATGAGAGGTTATGGAGATGATGATGCCAACCTTGTGCAATTTATACAGAAAAAGCATCACAATATCAAACTGTCTGAGGGCTATAAAAAGGCAAGGAATGAATGGGAATTAATTAAAGAAGCTAGGTCTCCGGAAAGACCTATTTATCTTAGTTATACACCCGAAGATCTCGGTATAGTCAACAGTAAACCACACTCACAGGCTATATATTACGTCGTTACTGAAAAGCAGTCTGTGGGCGCGATGTCTATTGATAAACTTAAACAAATTAATTCAAAGGATTAAAATATCAGACTAACTTAACCTAAAGGAGGACATAAAAAATGGAAAAAATCACTGGTATTAAAAGTGTTGATTTTAAAATTACTGCGCTGGGGCATGGAGTTGTGAATTGGAATGGACCAACAACGTTGAGCAACGAGGGTCGTACAGTTGATAATCATACTATGCCAAAATTGAGAGGTTATACAAATCTAACAGGAAAAATTAAGGACGAAACAGGCTATAAGTATAAAAAAGAAGCAATGGATATCAACTTCAAAGAAACGCCGCTTTATATCAGCCAGAACTGTATTCGCCATCATTTATTCAGGGCGCAAGCGTTTGACTTACACTTTGCGGCAGAGAAAAATTTAGAAAAAGTATTAGCATCGATTACAGGCTTGGTACGTGGTTATGTTGTACCTTCCAGCCAGTGTAAACGTACCAGTCCTTTACTGTTAGAAGACTTTGTTGATCAATTGGGAAATGGTAATTTTGAGCAGTTTGGCCAAGCAGGTGAGCGGGATAGTTCTTCTTTTTTTTCAAAAACTACGTTTGGCGACACAAAATATACTTCTTACGGATCAATTAGTATTGAACAGTTGCAGTTTATTTCGCTTGACAATAAATTTGATCGTGCTGCGATGGTAATCGAAGATAATCAGGGAGAATCCATTGCACAAAAAGTAGAAAGTTTTATTAAAACCCTGAATCCAGAGAGAAATCCCAAAGCTGTTTTTCATCCAAATTATGTCAGAAAAGGCACTATTTTTGAGGTGGGCGAAGTAGGAATTCTTTTGAATAGTGATGCAGTACGCAGTTTGATTGATGTTACTTTGGAAATGTTACATAACTTATCGATTCGTCAGGCAAAAGCCTACATGTATGTAGATAAAATTGAGGTTGATTACAATAACAGTAATCAGATGATGCGTATTAAAAGGACTCCTGACCAAATTTCATCACAATCGGAAGGCGATTTTGCAACTTATTTTGAAGCGAAATAGGAGAGGGGGATGAAGATAATAATTGACTATGAGTCTTCTTGGCGTAATTCCTTTCTTGACGGTAATAACAATAGTCCTTTACCAAAAAAAGGACGAAACTTCATCGCTTCAATGACCGAGCTAAAAAAGGAAGACAATTTCATCGCCCAAAAAATTACCAAGGATACTGTATTGGNNTCTATCAATCCCGCTCTGAGTTTGAAGGAGTGCCGCACTATTTTTCTGATATAGAAAACTTAATTAGCTTCGATGATAAACCGAAAGTGATTAATCAAGAAACAGCATATATACGCAACATGAAGGGAAGCACTGATCAAAATTCATTTACTGGAATGGTTCGAGTTAATGATCCTATCTTCCAGTCTGATTACTCGCCTCTCCTTTGGGGAATATTATGGCATGAGGTTGACTCACTCATTGAGTTTATTTTAGATAATAAGGCAGTTAAGTGCAGGATTCCATTGGATCCGTTTAGCATAATGAATAGACTTGGCCAAATTAAAAAGTTGAAACCAGTTGAGAGTCAAGGTAGAGCAAAAGAAGCGGTTGAATTTTTACAGGGGAAATTCGATAAGTACAAGCCTCTCGATGCAAAAGGCAAGGTGATTTTGCTGGGAATGTATTGTTCTGCACTATACCTTCAGCTTCAACGCCTCGAATCAA
>NZ_QLIT01000282.1 GCF_003574485.1 Facilibium subflavum | reverse complement strand
ACGATGGGTCTGTCTTTTGCAAGAACACCTTTAGTTATTGTGCATAACTCAATGTAGTGCCCTAGGTTTTGAAGCAATCCTTATAAAATAAGGCTTTCACATTCAACAGTGTCAAAGTCGCGAAATTGTATACAGCTTGCATAATCCTGTGCCTGCTTTAATGGAAGATTAAGTGCACCCATAATCGCAAGAAGTGTCAAATCGTGACCAGAATAGTAGATAAGCTTATAGCGCTGATCATGCGTTTTGACTTTTTGGATATTCTCATTTATCTGATTTAATAACTTATGTGCAATAATGTAGCTGAACTTTTGAGATTGAAACTGCATGGCTAAAGCCTTATCCCGTAAGCGAATAATGGTTTGTGCCTGGTTTTGCGTTAAACCTTTTGGTAAGGGCTTTTGGTGCGCTTTGGCAACATTGAGTACGTCTCCTATTGTCATGACATCTTGCAAATTGTTCACAGGGTTGCCTAAAATGTTATGCCATGTTTTGAACTCTTGCTGGTATGATTTTTGTAT
>NZ_QLIT01000281.1 GCF_003574485.1 Facilibium subflavum | reverse complement strand
AGTTATTTCAATACTCCCTCTGTGGGATCAAATTTTGCAATTCCAACAAAAAACTGTCCTGGTTACAGTAGAAACGTTGTTTTGGCAAAGTCCCTTCAACTTCCGACATAAAAGAACGCACCTGATTATCTAGCACAATATTTGTCGCCGTTAATACCCCAGGTAACACCTTCTGCAATAAACAGATTTCTTGATTCACGACAATGCTTTGTCCAATAAAATCTAATAGCTGTTTGTTAGTCGAATGTAAATGTGATTGGTCAACAAACTGATTAAAAAATCGTGTCGAAAAAAGGCTGCGATAGGCAGTCTGCAAACTGTTAGTATCTTTGAAAAATTCCGAAGCAACGCTTTTTGTATTCAGATGTGCCACTTCATCAACCTTTCCATACTGCAGCATAATCTCAAGTTGCGTGCTGTTAAGCCCAGTAATAGCTGATAACAAAGGCAAATTATTCTGCAAAGTATCATTGACATGGGAAACTTTTAAACTTGCAATGATTGATACCAGCAAGGATTTTGTAATCGAACTGTCTGCGTGTGTCAATGCAGGTAACAGTGATCTCTCAATTAAAAAACCAGCGTATTGCTGGTTTAACGCATCAAGTGTATTTCGACCATATAAAAATGGAAAAAACAAACGTTGTTGGTAAATATTCGCCGGGCGCATTCGGAATTTGTGGGTATTTAGGCTGCTGCTTGCAATCCTCCTTCATAGGACATTTCTTCAATGT
>NZ_QLIT01000280.1 GCF_003574485.1 Facilibium subflavum | reverse complement strand
GAGTTTGATTTGGATGCGGTAAAAAAATTGGTTCACAGAACCTAATAGGATAACGCATGAAAACACTACAATCCTGGTTAGATGAGTACGCCCAAAGCCACCAAAATCAAACGAACAAGAAAATTCATTTTATCTGTGTCCCCTTAATTATGTTTAGCATACTTGGCATTACGCTTAGCATCTCAATCTGGATAACACTTGTTTTAATGATCATCAGCTTTTTGTTTTACTTTCGTTTACATATTATCTTAGGAATTTATATGCTTGTTATTTCATTTATTATGCTGGCGGTACTTATGCAAATTCCCTATCTATTTATTGTCAGTGTTATCATATTTATCATAAGCTGGGTATTTCAGTTTATTGGACATAAAATTGAAGGGAAAAAACCCTCATTTTTAAAAGATTTACAGTTTTTATTAATCGGCCCCCTGTGGGTCTTAGATTATACGCTGCAAAAATTAGGCTGGCGCAAGTAAAACCTTGACTTCTTCTGGACTGACAAATGTGCTGAGTTTCTTTGCGACCTTGCGAATCTGAGAAATCGTTAATGTTTTTTGGCATAGGCAATTAAACAAGTAAATGCTGTGCTTGCAACCTCTTAATGCCGCAAGCTTAAAAACGTAACGCAATTTTTGTCTGGTTGACTTGTCTTTACCATGCGCCTGGTTAAAGGAAACCAGGCGATTAACAACCCAATCAAATGTTAATAAAAATTTCCGACTTAACATATCATTAATCTCCTTATTCACATTACCCATAGTTTTGTAGTTTAACAACAAATTCAACAGGTTTACTTCGTCCTTATTATAAAAAAAATCCGCTATAATGCAAACTCATCTCCCGATTTATTCTGGCACCACACCTCGCCAACGCGAAAAAGCAAGCTTACTTAGCTCTATAAGCATCCCTTTTCCATCACTATTACGAATATTATACTGATCACACCATTTTGTAAAAACAGTACCATCAGGCGCATACATTAGATCATAGCCAACTGCACTTTGCTTAAAATGTGCGGATGTCAAAGGTAACACTTGCCCTTCAACACTGGCTGAAGTTGCATTAATAACAATATCAAATGATCCAGCAATACTTGTTAGCTGGCTGGCAGCTGTTGTAATTTTATTATCCTGAATTGACTCAGCCAGAGCAATGGCCTTGATCAATGTTCGATTAGCAATAGTGATATGTCTTGGCTTTTGGGCAGCAATTGATCCCAAAATCCCTTTTGCTGCACCACCTGCACCAACAATTAATACCGTTTTATTTTTAAAATCGATACCAAACTGTTTATTAATATCATTTATCAGGCCAAGACCATCTAAATTAAAACCTATAAACCGACGATTATGGTCAATGACGACGTTACTAACAGCCTTGGCTTGCTGTGCTAGCTCATCCACCTCATCACAATAAGCATAAACAGCTTCTTTAAAAGGCAGGGTCACACTTAAACCTTTTACTGTTTCATCTAAACGCAATACATTTAATGTTTGCTCTAAATTATCCGGACAAATCTCCAAGGCATCATAACGCATATTTTGCTTGGTTTGTTGCGCAAATTCGCGATGAATCTGTGGTGATAAACTGTGTTTGACAGGATAGCCAATAACATAATATTGGTCGATCATCTCATTTATTGCCATCTGCAATTTTATCCACTAAGATATTTAATCAATATACCATATTTTATATCATATATTGCCACATTAGATATATAAATATTGATTTGCTGGTTGATTGCATTTTTATTCAACAGGGTAAACATTTTCTTATTTATCCCTTGTTATACTACGGCATTACGCCGTTTTGGAATATAGTTACACAAAGGCTCTGGTGCCATATAATCATTACGCATATAATATGCCCTTGTCCGGCAACCACCACAGGTTTTAATATATTCACATTGACCACATTTGCCTTTATAGGCCTTAAAGTTTCTAAGGTTATTCAACAGTGTAGAATTATGCCAGATCTCTTTTAATGGTTGCTGGAAAACATTCCCTGCCGATAGTGGTAAATAGCTACATGGGTTTACATTACCCTTAACATCAATCGTTATAATCGACTGCCCAGCAATACAACCTTTTGATCCCCCTGTTGAAAATGATAACGGCCGTGATTTCACACGCTCCCCGCGATCCTTATTCTTTTCAAAACGTATGCGATAATAATGTGGTGCGCAGGTTGGCCGCACTAACATGTCCCTCTCCTCAGACTCCATCTGATAATGCCAATCTAAAACCTTGTCATATTTTTCATCGTGCAAAAGTGTCTTGATTAACGCCTGGCCACGACCAGTTGGTACCACCATAAACATATACCAGGCCTTGGCCCCTAGAGTCTTGGCTAGTTGATAAGTTGCTGGAATTTCTTCATGGTTTTGCTGTGTGAATGAAGAGTTGACAATAAAAGGAATTCCATGTTTTTGGAAAAGTGAGGCTGCTTTTAATGTTGTATCAAATGCACCGTGTTGCTGACGAAAAGCATCATGTGTTTTAGCATTTGCACCATCAAGGCTTAATGAAACAACTTGAATACCAGATCGTTTGATCTTTTGGCATATATCATCACTCACAAGGGTGCCATTTGTCGCCAAAGCCATTCGTAAACCTTTTTGTGTGCCATAGGCTGCCAATTCAAAAATATCTGACCTTAATAGCGGTTCTCCACCTGAAAGCACTAAACACGGCTTACTGATACTAGTGATTTCATCAATCACCTTAAACCCAGTCTGTGTTGAAAAATCTAAATCTTCAAACTGTCCTAAGCAGGCACTTGATCGACAATGAATACAGGCTAAGTTGCACGCTCTGGTCACTTCCCAGGCAATCCATTTTGGTACCAATGTCATGATATATAAATTCTCAAAGCTTATCGTAATATTTCCCTATTCTAACAAGCTATTTTTTAATCACCAATATCACGTTACTGCTATTAATATGGAAGTTGATCTAAATCAATAAATAAGATTTTCTTATAGCTCAGTTTGATACAGCAACGTGGTTAGGCAGGCCTTCGTCCCCAAACCAAAAAAGCCCGATTTATCGGGCTATGGCTATTATGGTTATGGTATTTTATTTTTCTAATGGATTTGTAAAGGATTTGGCGGTGACCTACTTTCACATAGCGAATGCTATACTATCATCC
>NZ_QLIT01000279.1 GCF_003574485.1 Facilibium subflavum | reverse complement strand
ATTAGATGCGTTTACCCTGGGCTGGATGTATTTATGCGTGATAATTGATTTATTCTCTCGAATGGTTGTTGGCTGGTCTATGGCAGATCATATGCGTGCTGAACTTTCTGTTAATGCTTTAGTCATGGCAACATTTAACAGAAAGATGCCTAAGGATGTCATTGTGCATTCAGATAAGGGATCACAGTATGCTTGCAAAGCATTCCAAGAAGAAATTGAGAAGCGAAATCTAATCTCCAGCATGAGTGGTAAGGGCTGTTGTTATGACAATGCTGCATGCGAAAGTTTCTTTGGAACATTAAAGGTTGAGCTTTGTGATGATGAACATTACAAAACGATTGAACAAGCTAAGTCCTCAGTATTTCAGTATATTGAGTCCTATTATAACCGGAAAAGGAGACATTCAACTATAAATTACATGACCCCAAAGCAATTTGAAGATACAATGGAATTCTACAAGAAAAAGTGTCCCAAAAAGTGCGGGTAGGTCAAAATAATTAAGGTATAAGACATGGGAAAAATTGTTTGCATTGCCAGATTCAATACGCTAGATGGCAAATATATTGAGTTAATAGATTCCTTAAAAAGAATTCAGAAAAAAACACTTCTTGAGGAAGGGTGTCTCAAATACACTATTCATCGTAGTGTAGGTAATTTGAATAACATTATGGTCTATGAAAAGTTTACTGGGATGGAGGAATTTAAATTTCATCAAGAAACTGATTATATAGTAGATTTAAAGTCCAATTTACCATTAATGGTGGATATCGATAATGTAAGTATTGAACTATATGAAGATTTATAAACAGTCCAATATTGTGTGTCTCAGCGGCGTCAAGTTGTCCGAGCCGAGCCGTCCGCCTCACCAGCACGCTGCGGCAAAAGCTATGCAAACTGCTTCCGATTCTACTCTATGCCTTAGGATTATCTGCTTCACAGATTTCGCTCTAGTGCCTTTGGCGCAAAGCTTACTGGGCATAGAATAAGGCTGATCGGCTCGGCGTTCTGCTTTTATTTTTTGCAGCTTTTGAAGAAAGTGATACTGGTATTAGCTTTAAGGTTTCGATGCTGGAATAATCTACCAAAATTAAGTTTTGAGCCCTTTGGTGGCCGAACAGTCATTTTACAAAATGGGAAATTTTCATGTGTATTATGATATACCTATTTATAAAGAGTAGGAGGATTTTGGTGAAAATTACTAACATTTATAGACAAAGAAGAGAGAGAAACGCCTTGTAATGAATTTGCACTGTTATTTGGCCAAAGTAGAATAGCGCCAGGGTATGAGATATAGATGTATAGAGCACATACAAATCATTTTATTAACGAAAGCAGAGGGTTAAATATGACGACATCAACACCTTTTCAACTACGAAAGAGGCTGCAAGAGATTACAGACCAAGCAACACCTTTTCCATTTAAGGGAAAGATTACGACAGATAATATTGCCCTTGATCAGATAAATGGTTTCAAAGCCCGCACTTATCTGCCTAATGCGATAAATAAACAGACAACACTTATATTTTTCCATGGCGGTGGTTTTGTTGCAGGCAGTATTGAATCACATGATAATTTTTGTCGCATGTTTTCTCAAAAACTTGGCTGTAAATTAATCTCTTTGGAGTATCCGCTGGCACCTGAATATAAAAGTGATGTGATTGTTTCTGCCTGTTATCAGGCACTGTGCGCGTTGAGTAAGCATGAAAATAGCATTGCGCTCATAGGGGATAGTGCTGGTGCCAACCTTGCAACGGTTTGTGCCTGCTTAGCTAAAGAAAATGCGCATCCTGAAGTTAAAATGCAAATACTGATTGATCCACTTGTTGATATGGTGAGTCCTGGAAAATATCAGGCTTGTCGTGACGTTTATTTGCCTGATCTTACAGATTTACATAACCCTTTGATCTCTCCTGTTTATGCTGTGCTTAATGGTATGCCTGCAAGTATTATTATATTAAATGAGGAGGATTCGCTTTTTCAACAAGGGCAAACCTATGTTGAGAAGCTGCAAGCAGCGCAAGTTCAAGTAATAAGTAAAACTTTTACCGGTGGACATCTCGGCTCTCATCTGGTTTGTCTGGATGAACAAAGCCAAAAGCCAATTGCGTGGCTTATTCAAGTGCTTCAAGACGAAATTAGCTGACTTATTACAAATTATTAAAAACTTCTTTGCCATCGAGCACTACAGAGCCATCCACGCTTGACAAGCGTGGTCGTTACTAAAAGTGTATAACTTCAGTTATTTACAAGCTGTATAGATTAATTTTCAACACCTTGTCTGATTTTAACCATCTTATTTCTCTTTAAATCACAAGCATGTTAAAAAATACCGCAATACGACAAACATCACCCTCAATGTGGAGAAAAGCTATATGGGACTAGAAGATTTAAAGCAACAAGCACAGAACTTACAATCAAGATATCGTGAGTTGCCAAATCGTAACGATGCCTGGAAAGATCAGCTACTTATTAAATACACACAACGTGTTGCCAGAGAAATTATTGAGATTATTGACCAAAGTGAAAGTGAAGAAACAAAAAAGCAGGCATTACAGGAGTTGCTCGCAAACAATTGGAATGAAGTTAAAAATAGCGCGCTTGCCTATACTGCCATCCCTGAGTCAGACGCTACCAAGCTTTTAATAGACGTTGTCGAATATCTTGCACCAGAGAAGCCTTCTAAGCAATTAAAATTATTAATGCCTGACCTGCAGACCGAATATACAGACATTCAAGATCATATGCCTCAAGGCGCGTCCTCGCTGACAGATATTCTTAAAACACATATTTTAACACATAATGGCCAGTTCCTTGCACATATTGATTTTTTACTAACACCGGGTGAGCAGGCATCTCAGCAACCTTATTTTCAGCATCAATATAATGCTTCACTACCTGCTGAAGATAATCGTACATACTATGTTGCAGGAGAAGATGCACAACGGTTAGTAAACCATTCGCCACTTACACAACGCGTTTGGCAGGCCAGAGAAAATCTAGCGCAAGCAAAAACAGAGGGTAATAACCTTTTGGCACAACTGGAACAATTGCTTATACGCCTTCATGCAAATAGTAAAGATGGTGTTGGTTCAGAGCTTAAAGCAGGCTCAGGTGGTGCGCTAGCTATTGCAGCATTTTTCAAGTTTTACAAACAGCTTTCCAAAGCACAAAGACAAGCAATCCCTGATGCTGTTAAACAGCAGATTAAATGGCTTGGAAAATGTATCAACTATTATGATGATATCGATAGTTTTCGCCGTACTGATGTGGATAGTCAAAATTTAATATGGACCTGCCTTGCGACACGTCGAGACGAGCTAAAAGCTAGTATGCAAGGGCATACTGAGCGATTATTGACTATCGCAATGAGCGGACAGAAAAAACAAATGCAAATAAAGGCATTAGAAAAAGAATTAGAAGATGCAAGCAATGCACTGGAATCTTCTTTAGCTGAAGGCTTATATAGCGGAGAAGATGCTTTACCTGTAAGTATGATGTTACTGGAAAGATATGGCATGGATCTTGTAAATAGACAATACACATTTGATGATGTTGTTGCATTGTTTAATAATTTTTCACAACGGGATTTGAAAGTTTTATTGCAAAATCATGCATTTTGCGGAAAGTTAGCTGATGCTATAGGAACAGCGGATAATTTAGCTGTATTTGCCGCATCGACGTCGGTAGAAAAATATGCGTTATTTTTACAAACAATGACCTCTTCTAAGCTGAAAAGTCTATTGTATAATCAATCAAATCCACTATATGCCTTAATTGCTACATTATCACCTGCACAGATACCTGTCATACTAAGCGCGATAAAAGATCAACGCATCATAAATTTATATAATTTTAAAATAGCCTTGAAATGGCTTTTACCTGAGCAGCAAACAGCTGTGCTGGATTATCTAATGTCACTAAGATACCCAAATGAGATCATAAATGATTTTCACGCTTTAGATGAAATCCTGAGAGAAATCGATACAAGTCAACGTAATGCTTTTTTAACAGGCATTGGTAATCAGCTTACAGGGTTGATTACCAACCCTTATGCGTTTTCCTATATTGCTCAGCACCTTAATAAGGCGCAGTGTGACTTTCTTGTGGATAATCTTCAAGTAGTTGGTTTTGTTCAAAATGCTGGTGGTCTTGGATATATCCTTCATGGGCTTAAAACCGATCAGCAAATTGAGCGTGTTTTAGATCAATTTTTAGACAGTCTGTCCGAATGGATAAACAACTTAGATGATTTATATTGTATCATTCAGCATCTAAATTCAGTGCAATGGCAGCGAGTGTTCGATCAGCTTGGCGAGAAAATAATGCATATTATTACTGCTGAGGATGCTAAAACGATAAAATCATTATTTGAGGGTCTAGATGAGGATATGGATGAAGCAAAGCGTAATATTTTATTTGATAGAATCAAGTTGCAATTGGTATATCCAAATGGGGTGATTAAAAACGCTGAAGATTTTGGTTTTATTTTAGAGCACCTTAATGCCGAGCGACGTAGTATTGTCTTTGAAAACAATAAATCTCAGCTAACTTATCCAGGTGGTTTAATTAAAAATGCACAAGATTTAGCACAAGTGCTGAAATTTCTGACACCTGAGCAATGTGAAGTTGTTCTGGCGCAAATTGAATTTAAAGATTTCTTGACTATGCTGAAGGAAGCTGTACATTCACATGATCCTGCTGATAATTTAAATACACTCCTAAGAAAGCTTCAGCCCGAACAGCGCAATCATATTTTTGAGAAAATCAAGGATAACCTGGATGAAATTCTTGATTCTGATGATGATGAAAATTTAGGTTTATTGCTTCAATATTTCAATGATGCGCAACAGGCATTTATCTTAAATCATGTCGAATCGCAATTGCTAGCAGGTAAAGCGCCTTTGATCAGAAACGCTAATGAGCTTGTATTTGTATTAAGACATTTATCCCCTGATCGGTGTAAAGCGTTTTTGGCTACGATTAATATCCCTAAGGATAAAAAAGGGGAATTTAACTTTGCTAATTCTAATATTTTAAGCCTCATGCAAGTTCAACTTAAACCAGCACAATACGAGGCTTGTCTGGGGTTTATACTAAAAAATATTGAAACAGGTCAGTGTAAAGAAGTGTTACGCAAACTTCAGCAAAATGGGGTTATTCGTAGTGTTACATGTTTACAAAGTTTTCTTCCAGAACTGCCTTGGGATAAAGCACAAATCGTCAGGTCAATGATTGATATACAAGCAAATAATGCACCATTGCCGTATCATGGAGGCTTGTTTGCACCTACTAATCAAGCACAACCAGGTACGTATGCCCAGCCATAAAAGGAAGGTTAAAGTTTTCTATGTCATGTATTAATTGCATTTCAGAAGGGAGTGAAGCTTTTGTCGGGATGTGACAATTAAAATCAGACAGGGTGATGGTTTTTTGCTGAAAATATTTTGGTGGTTAACATGACATGTTATACAAGAGGATAAGCCTAACGAAATAATCATCATATATACCCATCGTAAATCATTTTGTGGTGTTCGATGTCGAAGAAGTTTTTGATGCTAAGCTAAGGAGGACTCCCATGACTGATAAAGAAATGCAAGGCTTACAAGAGTTAATACAAAGGATTGAGTGTTTACAGGGTATTCGGCAAAAAGTGAATCAGAGTATTACCCTTAATGATGAAGATCTTATTTTTCTTTATAATGCATTAAATCCAGGTGATTGTTCTGGTCAACTAAAAT
>NZ_QLIT01000278.1 GCF_003574485.1 Facilibium subflavum | reverse complement strand
TTTGCGGATAAATGGCCATAATACCCATCATTCTTAATAGCCTACGCACACGCTTTAGATTAACATGGTAGCCTAAGTCTTCTAAGTATTTAGTCATGCGCAAAACCCCTTTAAAAGGATGCCTTATGTACTCTTCATCAAGTAGACGCATCAACTCGACATTATCCGAATCTTCAGGCTTGCTTTGATAATACAAGCTTGAACGGTTTAGCTTTAAAAGCTGGCATTGCTGCCTCATGCTTAAGCGGTTGTCATCAGCATCTAACATTGCCTTACGCTCCATAACACTTAGCTCCAAACACTTTTTTTTAGAAAGTCATTTTCACAGGTTAATTGCCCTATTTGTTGATAGAGCTTATCCATTTGCTGTTGCGAATCTAGCGAGGCTTTTTCTTGCTTACCATTAAAGCAGGTTTTTAATGATGCCAAAGCTTGCTGCTTCCAACGATTGATCTGCGTTGAATGCACACCATACTTTGAAGAAATTTCATTAATCGTTAAATCGCCTTTTATTGCATCCAAAGCAACCTTAGCTTTAAATTCTGCTGTATAGCTTTTATTCTTTTTAGCTGGCATTTTTCACCTCCTAACTTGGCACACAGTTTAACATTTTTTGAGACTCTTTTTGTGTCTCTAACTGTGGTCCAAAATATGGGGAGTATTATATAAAGCAAATAATATAAATCTTTAATGAGATTAGGTAATCCTCCCAAAAAATAAAAGGAGTCAAAAGTAGAATTTTCTAGTAACCTAATAAGTGAAGGAGATTCTACATGACAA
>NZ_QLIT01000277.1 GCF_003574485.1 Facilibium subflavum | reverse complement strand
AAATGGAAAAGGTACTAGCAATATTGAATGATTTATTTCTTTCTAAAGCAAAAGGGATTGAAGTGCTTGATCTGAATCTAATCTCATGTAAGGCGGCAAATAAAAATAGTCATGATTACCTTTTTAGTTTAATCTACAACAAGTTTAAAATCCCCTCATTTAGCGTAGTTGCTTATAGGGAAAATATATCTCTAGGTACGGCACTCATATCTGAAAAAATCAAGCATCAAGAGTGTCGCTCAAGTACTGAGTATAGTAAGTTTGATGGTATAGATTCATTTGTTGAGGTTATAAGTCGTGAATTCACAGAAAAAATCATGAAAAACAGTCAATATAGTTCAGATAAACTGCAAGACATAATCAAAGGTTGTTATGCTAAGTGTAAGTTTCAATATAATATGCATTTTTTAGATAGTTTAAAAAATTCGTTGTTTGATTTCATTAATCAGCATGAGAGTGACTTTTATCCTGAATTAAATAATGATTATATTAGAAAGAGGTATTTGAAACCTGACTCAAGTGAGCTGCTATCCTTAGCAAAAGCGCTTTTAGAGGAAACAATTCAGTTTGAAAATACGGCTATGGTGTATGTGAAAAATGTCGTAAAAGACAGAGAAAAATGGAATGGTTTATTTTTTGATAAAACGACTTATAGCAGCTCAAAAACGGATTTATCCTTGATTTAATAAGGCCTTGTTGTTACTGGATACTACATTTCTATTCTTATCGGTATTTAAGAGAATAAGCCTTTGCATATGTTGGTGCGCATTTGATATTTCAATAAAAAGTTCATAACGATTTTTCATCTGTAATTTATCAATCATTGATGAGATAAGTCCTTCAATCGTTCTTGTAGATCGATGAAGTAGCTTGGCAATTACCTTGGTTTCGTAGTTCCCATGGTAGATAGCAGAAAAGCAGCGGTTTTCAGCGGTGCTTAACTGGCTAAATTTATCAATTTTGTAATAGCTTGAGCTGGAGATCTCTATCTCTGGTGCTTTATTTTGCCAAGTAAAGGGCTCTGTTTGAATTGTTTCAAGTATAAATTGATGTGCTTTGTTATGTATATCGCTCAAACCACCATTATTTTCAAGACATTTTAGCTCGCAATAAAACGATTTTTTAACAAGTAGAAGAATATCACTGATTGTATTATCTGTATGGTAATGAAATTTGACTGGTGTTGACAAAAAATTATCCTGGCAGACAATAGAGGAAAACGATGTCTTCATGCCTAGTGTTTTATTGATGCTATATATATGATCCATAAAATACCGATCTATTTTGGGAGGTACTTTTAGGGCGTTATGGAAGTTATTAAATAGAGACTTTTCTGCATCAGGGTGATTTGCATAATCCAAAAAATGATCTGTATAACCAAGTGGGACTTCAATTACCTGGTTATCTGAAGAGAACTTGGTAAATACAATTCCTTCAACTTTCATTGGTAAGTTTAATTGCCGAATAAAGCGTGTAAATTGATGTTCATGCTTTTTCCACTCATATTGATAAATATTTCTTAATGAATTCATATTTAGTATCTCTCACCTATACTGTTGAATTAAAGTGCTATTGCCTAACTGTATAACAAAACCATTAGTGGTTCTGGTGCAATTTTTATTACTTACTTGTTGCTTTTAGATCAGAGACTATCAGGTTGTGCCTGATCTAATCTTAAAGCATTTATTCAAGCAAATAATCCATAGGCCGTAATCAGGAGATTTTTCCATAATTTCTTGTTTTATTGATCAAGTATCTATCAAATAATGCGATAATTTTAAATATATTTTATTTTCAAAAATACCGGGAAATTACCAATTCCTAAATTCAAAAAAGTTTGATATCTTATGAAAGTCAAAAATATAGCACAGGCGTAAGACTCCAAGCTTTCTAATGAGGTGTATTTTTCTTTTCCAGCAGTTTATCCAGGATTTTTTGTTTTTCTTTAAGAAATTCAGACCTTCGTAACGCCATCATCTCGTTAATACTACCTTGAACATCGCTGGGTTTTAGTCTATCTGTGATTAAAATGCCATTGACATGATCGATTTCGTGCTGTATACGCGCGAATAAACCCCTTTTCAATGCTTTGATGCCATTTCCCATCTTCATCCTGATAGCAAAGTTCAATTTCAATAATAGGTAGTCCCATCGTTTTGGCAATTATGGTTGCGGGGAGTGTTAAAAATAATAGCAGTAAGGATTTAATATTCATAGTATAGCATTCTCATTTGATTCGTTTGAATTTTTAACAGGCGCGTGTCTATTGTTAATGCGGGCTAAAACAAGCCTTTGCATATGCATATGCGCTTTTGATATTTCAACAAACAGCGCATAGCGGTTATTTACTTGCAGTTTGTCAACCATTGAGGAGATAAGTCCTTCAACTGTTCTTGCAGATCGGCAAAGTAGATTGGCGATGGCCTTGGTATCATAGTGTCCATGATAGATTGCCATAAAGCAGCGGTTTTCAGCCAAGCTTAACTGGTTGAACTTATTTCCAGGTTGATGTGGTATGGGAAATCTTATTTCTGGCGCATTATTTTGGTAAGTAAATGACTCGGTGTTAACTGTTTCACGTATAAATTGATGTGCTCTGTCATGCACGTCTTTCAATCCTACGATGCTTTCAAAGCACTTAAGCTCAGGATAAAAACGTTTTTTTACGACCAAAATAATATGAGAAACCGTGTTATCCAGATGGTAATGGAATTTAATCGGTGTGGGGACTAATGTATCTTGACAGACAATCGATGAAAATGACGTTTTCATGTTGAGCTCTGTGTTAGTACTATATACATAATCTATAAAGTAGCGATCTATGCTAGGAGGTGCTTGCATAATATTATGGAAGTTGTGAAACAAAGATTTCTGTGCACGTGGGTGATTCGCGTAATTTAAAAACTGATCTGTATAGTGTAGTGGGACTTCAAGCACCTGGTTGTTTGGAGAGACTTTGGTATACATTATACCTTCAATTTTTATGGGCAGGTTTAATTGTTGAACAAATCGTGTAAATTGGCGTTCGTGCCTTTTCCACTCGTATTGGTAAATATTTTTAATAGAATTCATCTTCTTTTGATACTCTTCTTTGTTAATTACTATTTGTGTTTGTTGTGCGGCAATCAAAAGTAGGGTTGATGCCACACAGGCTTAAAATAGTGCTAAATAATGAAAGAAGATGGTGGTGCGCGAGCTGATATTCTATGATATGGATGTTGATTATGCCATATAAACTCATCGATAATGGTATATATGGAAATAGTTTTTTTACATGCGGTAAAAATATAAGCAAAAATACATGCGGCAAATAATAAACTTGTTGAAAATACTATATATCGTAACAGCTTCATCGTGTGATGAGGAGTATTTATCTGATCGGGGTTTGGGTCGGCTGGAAAACTATTTTGGTTATTTTGCGTTAATGTATTATAAGTAGAAGTATGCTCAATTTGAGTATTAAGCTTGATAAGGTTTTTACCCAAGGGCTGTAGAGCAAGCAGGATAATATACAATATCAAAAGTATTGTGATGGTTGGCCTGCTTATCGTAAGCCTTGTGTTCATCTTATATCTTAACAATAGTTTAATTATTATCAACATGAAGCATAAAATACAGTCAATATTGTTTTGTGTCAAGTGTTGATAATAAGTAAATATTAACCCTTATCTCCCGGGCCAGTTTATTTAGAGCGGATTTTCAGTAGTTCTACGATACTTATTAATACATGTTATTTAATATACTCACTGTTTTTAGATAATCTATTAAAGATAAGGAGGTTTTCGACAGTGACCTGGTTTAATTATGATATAGGGTTTTATAAGCAATACTCCCCAAAAAAGGATTCGATATTTGGTTTTAATTTGCAGAGATCATATTCGGGAAATGTGGCTTTAATAGAAGACCCAAAGTACTTACAGTCAGATAAAAATTATTCATTTGTTGTTACAGTAAATGGTAACGTTGGTTTTGCCGATCAAGATGTGCCTCATACAACAATTGCTAGCACCTTAGAAAATAATTCAAGCAATGTAAGTGTAATATCTGCTGGAAAGTTGATCAAAAATAAAGAGGATAAGTACAATATAGAAATAAAATCAAATAATTATCAACTTGGTTTTGCTTCATTTGATCCAATCTTGGAAGTGCTTGCTCAAGGAAATAAAAGCAGCATATTCTTTTTCACAGATAGAGAAGGATGTAAACAGGTTAATGCCATTGAAGTTCTTAAACGCAAAGAGAGTAAGGAACAGTTAGGTTTCTATATCAATACAAGATCGCAAGAAGGAAATGGTTTTTGTTTTTCCAGATTTTCTAAGAAGTTGAAGCTTTCTGCAGCAAAGAAGATATTAAAAGGGCTATGTAATGGTGCGTTTGATGTGTTGGAAGAGATTGAAAACAAAGCATTACAACAAGGCCGATTAGGTCAAGTTTTTAATAAGATCTGTGATCAGGGGGTTGTTGATAAACAAAATATTTTAAATCAATCTTCTAATAGATCTTCTTTGCTAGGCAGTATTGTCGATGATAATCAAAATAATTTTTATAAGGGTGACGAGTACTTTTATCTCTTAGAAGGGAGGCGGCTTCGTGCGATAACAGAAGATGAGTTTTATAGGAAAACATTAAGTGGATAAAACAAGTTAACAACCGATCCAACTGCAAAGGTTTTGATGAATTGGATCATCTTATCGTGTTGGCCATTACCGCCTTAGGTAACTTACGGCCATCACGTGGATCATCGCCAAGCGATGCTGACAAAGATTAGGTAAAAATGACAAGCGTCATTCGTCACAGCCGCCTGGCGGCTGTCCACGTAAGCATTGTTCCTGACCAATAACGGTTTGGGCTGCTTGCAAGCAATGTCACTACTATCATTCCTGAAAAGCAAAGCTTTGGCGGGAATCCACGCAAGGCTTGTTCTTTACCAACGCCAGCACAAACACAAAATAAAAACAAAAATCACGTAATTTTAACCTATTTTTCGCAAGATACTCTTATTAGAATCTGTCCTTGTGTTAAGTAAATATACTTTAAGATGGGCAGAATGCGCAAAGACGTTTTAAGTAGTATTATTGAGAAAAATGATTTTTATCGCCGTAATTTTCAGCGTGCGGCACTTGGGTTTTTAATCAGTGCAATTGCAAATATTATCTTAATTGTTTTGTTATTCATTGTTGTGTTGGTAAAACCGACCAATCACTATTTTTCTGTCAGTCAATCAGGAGAGCTTGTCCAGATACGACCAACTGATCAGCCAGTGGTTGATAATCAGTTAATCATTAGCTGGCTGTATCAGCGCTTACCACAAATTTATGCGGTAGATTTTGTAAACTATCAAACACAGCTTCAGATGATGGCGCCTTTGTTTACTGAATCAGGCTGGTCAAAATTTTCTGTGGCATTTATGAAATACATCGAGACGATTAAAAAAGAAAAGCTTGTTTCATCACTGGTGCTAAAACAGGCACCTGTTGTTATAGGTCAGGGGACAATTCAAGGTGTTTATACCTGGCGTGTACAGGTGCCTGTTGAAATTCATTTTGAAAAAGAAAATAAAAGTCAAAGCAGGGCTATGTTATTAACGGTTAACCTGCAAAGAGTAGCGGCAGAGAAAAATCAAGGGAAGCTTTTTGGTATCTCACAGATTATTCAAAACCCGCTGACACAATAATAATGGATGAAAGTAATGTTTAAGTTTACACGAACACGAAAATTTCTTGCCCGAGCTATCGGTGTTGGTTTGATTAAACAGCAACACCAGTTTATTAAAGAGACATTAAAAAATACCTTTGTTAAAAAACGTGCAGATGAACAGCACAGCTTTGAAGATTTACCTGGGATTGGTGTCGATGATAAAAAGCTTGCATTAGCCTTACGGCACTTCATCCGACTTTATCGTTTTTTTGCCGTGATTAGTGTGCTTCTTTGTATCTATTTTTTCTATTTGCTTTTTATAAAATCAGACTATGCCAGCAGTATTGTGTGTTTTGCAGTGATTTGTGTCACGCTGGCACAAACATTTAAAAATCATTATTGGACAATTCAGATTAAACAAAAAAAGTTAGGTCTAAGTCTCAATGAGTGGCTTTATACATTTAAAAAAAGGAAGTAATCAATGGGGCTGATAAATGAGTTGTTTGGTAGCTGCTCTAGTGCTGCTACAGGGCAAAAAGACGGTGGGATGACGGTAATTAATGCGTTATTTAATGTCGATAGTTGCCGTGATTTTCTAACTGTATCGCATGAAACCAGCATCTTTCAAGTGATGTTTCATGCCTTTAATACCACATTACTAACCTTTGCTTTTTTACTTTATGCCTTTATTGTTGTTGTTGGAACCATTAATACCGCAAGAGATGGCAAAATTTTAGGCAAAGATTATGATGCTTATTGGCTGCCATTGCGTGTTGTATTGGGAACCTTGGCCGTTGTTCCTGCTAAATCAGGCTACTGTATTGCGCAGCTTATCATTTATCTTGCCTTGTCTGTTGGGGTTAATATGGCCAATATTGTCTGGAGTAAGGCCTATGATAAAGCGATTTCAGGGCAAGTGGCCCCTGTTGTGCCAGATGAGTTAAAACAACACCTAAAAGATAAATTATCTATTTATTATCTACACAACATGGTGGCGCAAGAATTCAATCAGACATTAGCAGAAAAGGCTGAAGAGGATCCACTAAAGCCTGAACTTATACGTAAATATATCAGCCTGCCAATCGCGCTTTCTAATGGTAATGTCGATCCAACGCAATTCAAAACTTTTAACGATAGTGTGAACAGTGAGTTAAATAAGTCCCTTGAAAAAGCAAAACAAAGCCAGCAGACGGTATTTTCACCTTCGATGATTAATGGTTTACAAGGTTATTTTTCCAGCCTGTTATCGCAAACGGATGTGGCTTTTAGGGATACATCGGGGTTTTTAGATGACCACGGCGAGCTGCAGTTCTTCCAACTTGGCTTTGGCAGTACAACATTAAACGGCATATATCATTTTTCAATGGGTGCATCTAGTGCGATAAGCGCGGTGGATCCTGTGCAAAAAGCAATTTCTGAGACCATTGGCAATTATCTAAAGCAAGCAGATGGCAAAGGTCTTAATAATACCGTTCAGGATATTATGTGTGTTGTAATGCAAGATGGCGGTGAAGGTTGTCAAAAACAAACGAATATTCCTATAAATATTCCTCAAGATAATCCCCAAAAAACGGATTATAGCTGGTGGGACGCAGATCGCAATTATTTAAATCTTGATGCCGGTTTAAGTCAAGGGTTAAAGAAACTCTATTCAACCTTGGCAGAATTTGATAAATCCTACAGTATCAGCTCAGATGGGACAGTGGAGCTTAATTCTCAATATTTAAATGCTTATGTGCTCAATAAATTTAATAAAGACAATATTTATCCGATGCGCATTCAAGTGCCAATGAGTAATACCAATGCTTCAAATAAAAGCTTTAAGTCAGACATATCGGCGTTAAATATTGTGAATATCAAGGCGGTTAGAGAACAATATTTGAATCTTATTGGTGAAAAGGAATTTCATAATACAGTTCCCTATAAGCGCATTATTGATGTGCTTATTACCGACCAGCTAAGACCTGAGTATAAAGGTTATTTAAATTTGATTTATTTATATCTAACAAGCCTTTTAGATCACAAGGACAGTAATAAAACGGCACCAAGTAAGCTTGCAGCGCGTATGGTCAATTTTCTTTATGAGGCTAATGAGAATGGGGTTGATCTCTTTGTATCAAAAAGTGCAGCGGCAGGCGGTGAAAACAGTGTAGGCACTGACCCGGCAAAAGCATTGCTGGATGATATCTATTCAGAAGTTTTAGGCAAAGGCCAAGATACACGAAAAGATCAGGCAAAAGGCTTATTGGATAAGATTTATGACTTTGCCAGTAAGAAAGAGACGGACGATCATATTATGGGAAGCTTTAGCACGATAAAACGTGTGCAGTCATTAGGTATCTCTTTGATGCAAAACACCATTGAGCAAATGCTGGCGATTTATGCCCATGCATCCAATGGGTTTAAGAAGATCACGGATGATTATCAGCGCTCATTAGATGATGTCATGGCAAGCTCAACAGGAGATGCAGTACTAGCGGCATTTTTTCCCTTTGTTTCAGGTTATCTTCAAGCCAAAAAAACGATGGAGTTTGCTAAGGCTTCGGCAACCACGGCGATTGAGATGGCAAAATTTTCAACAAGTCTTATGTGGCTGCCATTAATCTTCTATGTGTTAACAACCATTTTTGGCATTGGTGCAACATTTGCGTTAATTGTTCCACTGACGCCATTTATATTGTTTTGGGCCGGGAAAATGGCCTGGCTTTTATTAGCAATTGAGGCCATGGTTGCAGCCCCCATTATGGCTTTGGGGATTGTATATCCAGAAGGGCATAAAGTCTTCGGTAAGGCGCAATCAGGTATTCAGATGATGATAGGGTTGTTATTCAGACCAGTATTAATGATTTTAGGCTTAATTGCCGGGATTACCTTAACCTATATTGTGATTAATTTTTCAGCTTCTGGGTTCCATGCAATCGCTGATCAGTTGACAAGCTTTATCCCAGATAGCAGCGCCTACGCCAAGGGCTCATTTGTGCTGCTTCTAACCTTTTTATATGCAACCTTTATTGGGATTGCATTTCACAAGTGCTTTTCGATGATTTATCTGGTGCCAGATAAGGTCATGCAGTGGATTGGGCATCAAGCAGGCGATCGTGCCGGTGAGCAAGTTTTCCAGGAGATGAAAACAGCAGCAACACAGCAATCCCAACAAATGGCGCAGTCTGGTTCTCAGGCAGCAACCCAGGGTATTGAGACGCAAAAGCAGAATAATAAAGAGCTTCAGCAGAAATATGAGTCTGAGAAAAAATCAGAATATGAAAGAGATATGGCTGCAGGTAAAGCGATTGGGCAGGGTGTGTCAGAAACAGCACAAACTGCGGCGAAAGTTATGGTGTAATTTTAAATGTCAGCAGGAGGGTAAATGAGAGCGGTAAGTAGGTTTTTTAGTATAATTATCTTGATGTCATTAGCGAATTTGGGTTTTTCCGAAAGGGTATATTCTTACTTTCATATTCGCCTTTACAACCTTAGTGATCATGACATTACTTTCTATCTTAAGGAATATAGACCCTCATGGATCGAAGATTGGTGGGGGATAGGTTCAGATGTTAATTTTAAAAATAAGGTTATACCAAGTGTCACAGCTAAAGCAAACAGTGTTATTTATTTTACAGTATCAACATCGAGAAATGGTGGTGGTTTAAGTAGTGCCGAGATGAATCTGAATTTCTGTGATTCAGCCCAAGATCCATATTCACTAGATGACGGTGAAAAAGCTTGTGAGAACGCCCAACATCATTTTTATTTAGGTATGGACTCAACTTGGCACAATTTTGCCAGGTATGTTCGTATATTTAAAGGCGTATCTATTAAGGGCTATGGAAGTAAAAGTGAACAGGACTACTATAATGAGCGTAAATATAAAAGTGATCAGTATTTCACAATACGTATAGATCATTAAATTTATTTTTAGAGGATTATCAAAATATTGGATAAAATAAATGAAACAATTGAAGTTTTTATATATAGGATTTAATAGGTTTGCAATAGCTTTTTATTTACTCCTGGTTATGCTGAATATACTCTATGCAGTACCTTCTGCTCCTGGAATTAAAAAGTATAAAAATCAATCTCAGCAACCAGGTGACTTAAAAGAAGTCACATTAAAAATATTAAATTGTACAGGAAGGCGGATGTGGATTGATGATCTTTTGGGTATTGCTTCAGAAGACGCAATAACAAGAGATGTGCGCGCATATGATTTAGTTGAAATAACACATCTTTACCTTTCTAAAGACTTGGAGAAGTCTGGAACTGTAGATCGCTTTTCTAAAAATACCATTAAATATTCCTTTTCAGACTTGCTATACAGAGATGAGAATGGTGAGCAAAAGGATAGGAAGAAAAGTGGTCAATTTGTTTTTGGCAAATCCGATTTTGCATTTGATTGGTATGAAAATATTGATCAGGTGGATTTAACATTTTCTGGTACAACTGCAACTGTTTTATTAAAGCCTGGAAAAAATGAAGAAGCATCAGCTGTATTTATCAGCAATGCGCCTTGTGCGGATATGCGTGAAAGGAGTTGCTCTCAAACTGCTTTTAGTTCAGTACCTGATCAGTTGGGCGGTTACCCCTATATCACCATTAATCCTCAGTTGCAAAGCAAAGTAATAGATGATCCTGTGATTGATGCCTGTAAACCATATCAACGAGAACAGGCATATAAGTATTATGATGTGGGGCTTCAGGATAATCTAACCAGTTCAATGGTAACACCTGGCGATGTTATCCAATTTAAGTTTCCATTTGCACCAGAGGACAGAAGCGCAGTTGTATGTAAATATATCTGGCGCATTAAAAATGCAGGAGAAAAAATAGACTGCCAGGATACGAAGGGTAATACAAGGGATGATATCGCAATGCAATTTACGCAAGATGGGACAAGAATTCGGGTGATGTGTGTCGGGAAAAATTGTCCTAAATTAAAAAACACGTAGTTTTACGATTTTTTATTTATCAAAAATAAATTAACGTTAGCTAAGAAAGATTATTAATTATTTAGAGATTTGAGGATATCACTATGGCCTTGACATGGAAAAGAGCAAAATATGAAGAAGCAATGGAAAAAGCATTTAAGCAGTTAAAGTCAACTGGAAAAATTGAACCTGAGACAAAAAAAGAGCTTGATAAAATGACATTGCAGAATGTTGCTATGGGTGATCAATTAGAAAAGTTATATCAAACAGCACAAAACGACCCAGATAAGGCAAAGACTATGTATGAGGGCTTGCAACGAGAGGTAAGATCACAAGTTCATACAAATGATCGTCAACTAGGTAGAATACAAGGTGCGTTAGGTAAGATTGGGCAAAGCTCTATCGCCTTTGCACTGCTTGATTTAGCAGCTGAATACTTTTATGCAAGAGGAATAAAAGGCCCGGAAAATGAGCTTGATGCATTTAAAAAAATGTTTGAAAAGCAAAACAATCAGGCTGAGTTCAACCCTGATAATCAACAAAATCGTAATTCAGAAAATAATCAGAGCAATAGGGCAGAAAATAGAGGGCCAAATGGCGCGGAAAATAACGCTAATTTTGAGCTTGAGAGTGCATTGAATAATTCGGGAAATAACAACAGAGAATTGAGTATTAATAATTAAGTAATAGACGCTTTGCTGGGTGATTCTAGTGAATCTAAAAATTAAGTACTTTAAATAACAGGCAATTAAATATGGATCAGACAAAACTAAGTGAATTAAATAAACTGCTTAACAAATATAGAGCTAACAAAGATAACAAAAAGGGTTTACTACAGTTTGAAATAGCTGAAAAGCTAACTATTAAGGATTATATCTCCCATGTAAACAGCACGAGACTTGAGGGTGAGAAAGGGATCAATATTGACAGCCTGTTTAAAGAAGGTGAGGATCTGCCTGAGCTTACAGCTGATAGTGATATTGTAAAGAAATTTAATACCTTTGCTGCGGTTTTTGAGAAAGAGACTCCTACGGATAATGCTGAAGCTGAGATTGAATTTAAGTTTAAAAAAGCGCTTGAAGATAAACATTTAAAAGCCTGGTTTGCTACGTTTGATGGCTTTCGTGTAGAGGACGATAACAAAAAGACTCAAGATAAAAAAGAAAAGCATGGGTTTGATATTGTGGATCATGCTAATGATAAAACAAAATATAATATCACAACAAGCAAGGCTGGTGACAAACAAAAACTTAATATTCAATCGACCGGCGAGTTTAATGCAGAATCTTTTGTTAAGTTAATCGTGAAGACTGCAGGTAAGTCTCCCGAAGGTGAAGTGAATTTTGGCTCACCAAATCAAGTTGGGGCTTTCTTTCAAAAAGCCAATGAAAAAGGTGTAGACCTTACAGGTTTAAAAATAGGAGAAAATAGTCCTAAAAATCTTAAAGAATACTTTGAAAAGACGCGACAACAGTATGATAACTCTGTTAATAAAAATAACCATGAAGTCAATATGGACGGCTCTGTAAGAGTAAAAAGTTTCAGTGAAAAAAAAATTACTTTGGATAAACTATCCAGCAAAGAAGCTGAGGAAAAGTTTGACGCTTTATCACAAAAGAGCTCTGAAGAGGGGAGTAAGTCAGAGTATTCCATTTGTAATAGCCAAATATGATAGATAACTAAAATGCTAAACCAAAAAATCAAGCAGTTTTGGCGTGATAATGCCGATAGTTATTTAAAGGCGGTGTTAATTCATCTTAAGCAGCAAGATGATGTTTTATCTTTTAAGCTGGATGAACACCAACAAATACAATTGCAAAGCATTATTGATAGAATCTATCAGGCAAAATTTAGCATCAAGGTCGCTGATATTTTTATTGCGCTTGCGAATAGCTTACCGTTTATTGCAATGTATTATTTATTTAAAACAACCAAACAACATAACCCTTTATTTATTGAGGCATTATTAAGCTATGTGTTTGAAAAGCCAACCAAGGCAGCAGAGGATTTTAAATCAAGAATCATGCTTGTTGAAAAATCGCAACTGTTGGTGCGTTATTTAAATGTTGAAAACTTATATGCGTTAGAGGATAAATTGCAATAGTATGCTGTGATTGCTTGTGAAACTTTGAAAATACAACAAAGACAACCGCTGGGGGCGTGTCCATGACAGTGCTGGTATTTAATATAAACCCCAATAAATATCAGTGCTGTTAATGGTTAGTAATAGTAAGAGGTGAAAAATGCGATTAGATTTACAAAAGCAATTGGAGAGATTACGCATACAGTTACGATTGATCAAAGTATTTGCCTATTTAGATCGACGCTATCATCAAAAGCTTGATGATATGCTTAAAGAAGCTTATGCGCTCAAACAAGCGTTATATACGTACATGCTTGAAAAAAAAATGACAGATGAAGAAAAGCTTTTGGCGATGGATGAAAAGATAATTCAGCAAATTCATCAGCGTTATGAAGTATTGTCACTGCAATTTGAGCAGTTTATGGAAAAATTTGCGCATTTGAGCCCAGCTGAGCAAAGTGCGCTTAATAACTTTGCCGAGCATAAAATGGATGAAGAAGCATCTCTATCCACAGAGACTGCATTTATCTGTGATCATGAAATGAGTGATGATGAGGTTAATGCCTATGTAAAACAAAAAATAAACCAGGCAAAGCAGCAGAAAACACAAGATGTAAGCGAACAAAATAAAGATAATGCCAATGAAAAAGATTTGGTTATTCAAGAGCAGATAAATATAAAATCAGCGGCGCACATTCCACATGTTTGCAAGAATATTAATAAGCTTGCAGCATGCTATACGCATCATGGTGCTAAAAGCAAGTATACACTAATTTGTAAAACATCTATGTTGTTAAATGAGATGCAAAAAATGCTTGATCAGCATTTAGAAAAACCTCATGTAAATGGGGTGATAAATTTATGCTATAAGCCTGAGCTTAATGATAGTATCTATCAGCAACAACAAAGAAAACATGAGCAGAAAAACATAACTGATCTGCAAAAAGATAACACACGGGACTTTAATCTGTGATGAAATTAAATGAGCGGATTCAACAGTTCTGGCAGGATAATGCAGATAGTTTTTTAAAAACACTGTTGATTCATATCCAAAAATTTGATCAGTCCTGTTTTAGTGAACTTGATGAAAATCAACAGCAGCAGCTTTCAACGATTATAGCGCATATACATAAGGCAACTTATACGGATGAAAAAGCCAAGGCTTATCTGACGCTTGCCAATAACCTGCCTTTAGCTGTTATGTATTTTATCTTAAAAAGCACACAACAAGAAAACTATACATTTACTGAGTCATTGTTATCTTATGTTTTTGAGAATGATACGGATGATTCACAACTGTTTAAGTCAAAAAATATTGAGCTTGAAAAGGCGCAATTACTCGTGCGCTACATTAATTGCGATAATCTGCAAAAATTTACTGTACACGAAGAAA
>NZ_QLIT01000276.1 GCF_003574485.1 Facilibium subflavum | reverse complement strand
TAGTGTCCTGTAGTGTGCATAAAAATACTATTGGTGTTTTACGATGAGAACATCATAAGATTATTCACAAACAGTATCTCTTGCCAAGCTTATTTATACGCTATTTTAAATAGAAAAATGCCTGTAACAGCTGCTGCTCAAACAATAATACTGACGCCTTTTGATCCTGCATTAACCCATTGACTAAAATAGAGAAAATACGTTTTTGACCATTTGCTGCAACCATATAACCTGATAAAGCGCTTGCAAAGGTGCCTGTGCCTGTTTTTGCATGTACAACCCCTTTAAGTGGCGGCTGCTTCATTCTCTCTGACAAAGTGCCAGATACCCCTGCTATTGGCAGCGCGTTGAAAAAGAAATTAAATACTTTCTCTTTTTGCATTGCGAACAGTAACGATGAAATAAAATATGCATTTAATAAATCATTTTGAGACATCCCTGCGCCATCTTCTAATTGTACTGTTTTTACATCAACACCGAGCTTATCCTTTAAAACAGCTAAAATGGCATTTTTCCCTGCAATAAAGCTTCCTACATTAAAGACTTGTTTACCAAGTGTTCTTGTCATTGCCTGCGCGTATAAATTATCTGAATTTTGCAGCATGTGCCAAACTAATCGATAAAGTGGTGCTGAGCAATGTGTTGATAAAGTTTTTAAGCTTGAAAAATCAATCTGATGAAGCTTTTGTATTGCTGTATGATTATTAATAAGTGACAATTTCATCAACTGTTCTTGAATAATCTGTTTTACCCTATCAAATGGATTTTTAAGTGCAAATTTTATTTGATAATCTCCAGCCCCCAAACAACCAGACAACATTAAAACATTCTGTGTATTCATATGAGAGTCAAACTGACATGTCATTAATTGCTGTTTATTTGCCACCTGAAGCTGATTAATAATTTTTATCTTTTGTGCAGCTGGTTGTTTTATGCAAAACGCATGATCATTCTTATCTGCTTGCAGTCGCAATGGAATGCTGTTTTCATTTACAGTAAACGCAACCGTAGGCGTGGCATAATAAAAACTCATATCACTTTGGCTTATATTGATAGGATAATCGCGCCCTTGAAAAACACGATTCACCAGATAAATATTACCTTTTATTTGACGGATCCCATGCTCTGATATTTTTGATAATAACTGCTTAATATTTGCCGTGCTAAGACTAGGGTCACCAGAAAAATCAATATATAAATTATGTATTGTATCCTTATGTAAGTATCTATCGGTATAAATTGTTGTTTTAAAACGATAATCACTGCCTAGTAATAATAAAGAAGCTGCCGCAGTTAATAATTTCACATTGCTTGCTGGCAGAAAATTCTTCTTATCGTTGTATTGATAAATAACCTTACCTGTATCTGCTTGAATCAAACGAACACCTAACGATGCTGACCCCAAGTTATATGCACTAGTAAATTTAGCGATATCAATCACATCTGCCTGACCAAACTTTAGCAGAAAAACATTCAGCATTAATAGGAAAATAATACAATGGACTTTCCTCATTCTCATCCTCCACTAAACTTAAAAAAACACAATGCCTGTGCAAAGTTTATAAAAAAGCAAAGCTTACGACAATACAAACCCCATATAATCAAATACCTCACACATCATATCAGATTAAGCACGCGGATGATGCTTTTTGAAGATATTAATCAGTCTTGTTTGGGATATATGTGTGTAAATTGTTGTTGTCGAAACACTGCTGTGCCCAAGCAGCATCTGTACTGACCGTAAATCAGCACCATGATTTAGCAAATGTGTTGCAAATGCATGGCGAAGTGTGTGAGGTGAAATAGGCTTATCGATCCCAACCGACAACACATACGCTTTAATACGATGCCAAAAAGTCTGCCGCGTTATTCCCTTTTTATGGTGACTGACAAATAACTTACTGACCTTAGACCCTAAAAGCCAGGCGCTTCGGACATTGTCAATATACTGTTGTAAATATTCAAGCGCGTACTCTCCCATTGGCACCAAACGCTCTTTTGACCCCTTACCCATAACACGAACCACGCCTTGCCTGAGATTCACATCTTCTATATCAAGTCCAGTAAGCTCACTTACCCGCAGACCTGTTGCATAAAGTATCTCAAGCATCGCTTTATCACGCACGCCAATATCTGTTGTCAAATCTGGCGCTGATAAAAGCTTCTCAACTTCATCCTCATTAATCACCTTAGGCAAAGCCTTGGCAAGCTTAGGGAAATTTAACTTCTGGGTTGGATCTTTTGTCATTCTTTGGCTTTGATATGCCCATTGGAAAAATTTACGTAATGTTGAAATCATGCGCGCATTTGAACGCACGCTATAACCTTTATCTAAACGTTTTGCAATAAAAGCCTGCAACTGACTCTCCGACAAGGATAACAGGCTTTTTTCTTGTACAAAAACGCATAGGTGAGATAAATCTGTTTTATAAGCGTCGACTGTGTTTTGACTCAATCCATCGATAAGCCAGACATCCTCAATAAATTGATCGACTAAATCGATATTTGTCGACACAATAGATATAGACCTCTTATACTTTTTCTTTAATCCTTGCAGCCTTACCAGTCAAACCACGCATATAATAAAGCTTCGCACGGCGAACTTTCGCACGTCTTTCTACTTTAATGCTTTCAATGATTGGGCTATGTGTCTGGAAAGTACGCTCAACACCTTCACCACCAGAGGCCATCCTTCTTACGGTAAAAGAAGAGTTAAGACCACGATTTTTCACCGCTAATACAAAGCCTCTAAACATCTGAATACGCTCTTTATTACCCTCTTTAACCCATACGTTCACTGTAACAGAATCACCAGGGTTAAATGATGGTAAATCATCTCTTAACTGCGCATTTTCAACCATTTCTAAATATTTACTTTGTCGAGTAGACATCTCTGTTTCTCCTATTTATAATTTAAATTTTAAACATAATGTGAGAAAGCATGATGCCCCTCACAGAACCGTACTTGTAGATTTCCCACATACGGCTCTTCAATTTAACTCACTGAACCTGTTAAAGTATAAAAATCATGT
>NZ_QLIT01000275.1 GCF_003574485.1 Facilibium subflavum | reverse complement strand
AGAAGTTGGAGTGAAGCAATGCCGCATTTTTTAATTAAATTTGAAGGCAGAATTTAAGTGCTATGAAAAATTTACACAGTTAGGTGGATGGGCTCGTAAATATCTTTTTTATTCTGAACCATTTTTCTCACCATAATACTTTTGAAATGTATTTTTAATCTCAACTAAAATTTTATTATAATGTTTATCTTCATATATTGATTTGGAAAATTGAATCTTGCCATTTGTAAATATATCCATTTTTTTTTCATCACACACCAATGTTTCAATAACAGTTGAGGTTTTATTTGATTTCCCTTCTATTTCAGATTTTATTAACCTTTCTATAACCCTTTCCCCAGAACCGTCTCTAATAGCCCTAGCATGTTTTATTAAAGCCGTTATATATTTATCTCCTTTCTTTACTAGACTTCTAATATAACCAGCGGTTCTAGCTGATATATTACGTCGAGTAGACATCTCTGTTTCTCCTATTTATAATTTAAATTTTAAACATAATGTGAGAAAGCATGATGCCCCTTCCAGAAC
>NZ_QLIT01000274.1 GCF_003574485.1 Facilibium subflavum | reverse complement strand
CAATAGGCATTACCCTATTTACACCTCTACTACGAGCTAGTCCGACTACCTTGCTAAACTTACCTCTAGCTTTTTAGGCTCCAAGATAAGCATTCAGAAATAGCAAGGTTCTCCCAAGTTCCAAAGCAATCAGTTCATCTACCCGCTACGGACTCAGACCCCGGCACCTCCACGCATACTCGCCTTTACGTATTGCGTAGTGCTGATTTCAGGCAAATGAAAACCTTGATCAGGTGCGACGATGATATATTACGGGGCTCAATACCTTCACTTGCGTTGTGGCTGATAGACCGCCCTTACTACAGCTTCATAATGTTCGTTACCTTGCATTATGTGTAGTTCGGTTCCAGACTGGTGGCTAGCCTTTTTCTGGGCTGGATTGTCCAGCTTGATTGCCTTAGCTTTGCTTGGCGCACTCATAAAATTCACCTCTTTTTTATGTTTACTTAATTTTATTTTTGATTATAAGACACGTAAACAGTTTGTTTATATAATAGACGATCCGTCTTAACGCCTACGACCAAAAATGAGAAATACAGATAAGTAAGAATGAGCTTTCTCAAATACAGCAAAACACAAAGATTGTAACGTTATCTCTTACAGATTACTTAGGGTAAGACTTTCAACATTTTTTGTTGTGTCTTTCTCTGTAAGTAATGATTGTGGCAATTGTTTTTGTCGTGCTTCGCTTGCAGAATTATTACTTGCAGAATTTTTATATGCAAAGAGTTTCTCTGCTTGAGCGTTAGAAAATTTCTGCCCCTTATACTGCTCAGTTTGTTGCAATACGTATTGACGACATCCTCGAAGACTTGCACGGTTTTCTCCTTGTGTAGTAAAATTATCAATGCTGATTGAAGCACCATCAGCGAGCTGTATGTTTGACATATTTGCTATCTCTTTTAAAAAAGCCTCTCCTGATGCTGTTCTTTGCAGCTTATGTGCCTTATAATGGCTTAATGTGATCATTAAAAACTTGTCAAAGTCTTGTTTTGTAACAATACGTCTTGTTAAGCAACCGTTTTCTCCATAAAAAGCATTTGTGAACACATTTTTCTTTTCTTGAGATGCAGCTTGGATGACCTTCTCCATCATTTGACAAACTGAAAGACAACGATAAAAGTTCTGCTTATTTTTTTCAAACTGCTCGTTCATTTGCTTTGTTTCTTGCAATTCTTTAGACATCTCAGCATTAAGATTAGTTAACGTTTCTATTCTCTGCTTTTGTTTATTTATCTGTGTTTTTAGCGCATCAGTATATCCTTTTGCTTCAGAAATTTTATCTGACATCTGCGTTATCTTGTTGATCATCTCTTGGTTAGAAGTATTATTTAATTCTATTAAGCTTCTAACATAATCCTGAAGCCTTTTTGCCGAGGCTATTGATTGCTCTAATTCCGCTAATGTTGATTCGGTTTTTCCATATTCTTCAGTTTCTTGAATAAGGGTGTTATGGACTGCAGCATCGTTGATATGCTTTTTAGCTTTTTCAATGCTAGACATTAAAGAATCTAACTCTTTTAGCATTTGATCACTTAAATTCGATATCCCAGCATGAAGCTTATCACGCTGTTCAGATAAGTTTGTATTTAGACTTTCCATTTCACTTAAAGTTGTTTCAAGCTTACTCTGATTCGCTTGAAGTAACTGATTTTCTTGTCCTAGTAAAGTTAACTGATCCTTAATCTTTTCGTTTTCTTCACCTATAGCATCGATTGACTGCTGCTGCTGAGCATATGCATCAGCATAAAGCTTTCTTTCAGGATCACTCATTTCCAGTACGGCTGTACCATCATGTGCAACATAGACTATATTTTGCATCAATCTAGCCTTATTAGCATATTGATTTTGCCCCGTTTTCAATCCTTTAATTTGACGAAAGACAGCAGCATACCCCACAGGCTCAGTAATAATAGCTGTTGATTGGATGATTTCTGATATAAACCTGTTATTATCATCAGTGGAAGCTAAAATCTCACTCAGGTGATCTGAAGCTGCAGCGTCAGCTTTGGAAATGTTTGAGGCTTTCAGCACACTAATTAGCCCTTCAAAATCTTTCTGGCTATTAGTATTGCTAATATATGTGGTAAGGTCTCTTTGTTCATCAGCAATTAATCGTAGCATCATACCACAAAATTGCTCTTTAGTGACTCCTATGACATTAGGATGTTGGGTATTATCATTAGGGTCATTTTTGTAAGCTTCGATTTCCCTGGCCAACATCTCAAGTCTTATTTTTTTAGAATCGAAATATCCTCTAAGGATTTGTTTGGCTGCCTCAAAATCATCATATTGATGTTCTATAGAGCTAATAAGAGCAGATGCCTTACCTGAGTCTTTATATGCATCTGCAATACCAGCAATCATTACATTAAGCTCGTGCTCTACTTTTTCACTATTTGTTTTTATATTTTCTAAACTATTCTTTTTGGCTTGTATCTTGTGAACCGCTTCTGTTACATAGCTAATTTCTTCTCTAAACGCGGCAATTTCATCAAATAGAATATTTGCACGTGAACGTGGGAATATTTTGGTATAATTTTCTATGTGCCTCAGCGCAGGTTCCGCTAATACTAGATAGCTGTCAATTTCTGATTTTAAAAGTTTAATCGCCTCAAAATAAGGTTGTGTCTGTTGGCCTGAGAAAGACTGCAAGTCTCCTAAAGATGCCATATATTTTGCTGCTAATCGATTTACTTCTTCTAGCTTTTTTAAAACAGCTCCCAATTCATCAAGGGCAGCTAAAGATCTTGCAAATTCATTGCGCTCATCTACTGTGGTATCGCGATACCAAACATCCTTTCCGTACTTCGTTGTATTAGTATAACCAGTACGTTGATCTTCTATATATACTTTTTTAAAAACATCAGAGGCCTGTAAATTGTTTGATATTGTATTGATATCTTCTTCTTTAAAGCCTTGCCCCAAGGATAAATTAGGATCTAGATGTGCATTTCCTGCTATCATTGCGGACCTAGCTTTTCCACCTAGTTTGGTTCCTTTAAAGACATTATCTTTGGAAGCACTCTGTGCAACTTCACCTTGCTGGTGTCTTTGTATTATTTTTGTATATTCAGAATTTTCTGCTTTTTCTTGAGATAAGGTATCCACTAGTCTGAAGGTAGCATTTGCTGTGCTACGAGAACACGCGGCAATTTCTTGGCAGTGGGATTCTGCACTTTCAGCTTCTGCAATACGCGTTATTTCTTCTTTTGCAGCTTTTAGGCCCTCAATTGCTCTATAAACTAGTGGTATTCTTTGATTAGCACCTTTTTGCTGAGCTATATTATTTAAATACGACTCAACCGCGCCTGTAATCTTTATTAAATCCTCTACACTATATTGATTAATATTGGCAATGTGATCATATATTACCTCGATTGCATAAAATATTGATGCCGAAATAGCATCATCAGCCTTACCTCTTGTAAAAATATTTCTTCCATCAACAGCCTCTTGAACATCATGTTCCTTCGCACTCTGATAGTTCGAGCGTTGTTTTATGTAATCTAGCAACTGTTGTGAAGTAGTTTTTAACTTTTCACGGTATCGATCATAAGGTCCTTGCCTTGACTTCAATCCATTTAGCTTGTGTTGGCAATTACGAATATCAGTTCTTACACCCGTGATAGATTTATTGGCTGTACTAGCATCTTGACCTCGAAGTGACTGTATAGCAGCACTATCCATTATCTGATAAGCGAATCCTTGATCAGCTGAATCTTTTATATAAAATGGTCCTTCAATATTCATATCCTTAAGGCCACTTTCATCGTATGCCCGCATAATGTAATCGATTTGTACTGCTTGTTTTTGTATTTGTGCATAATTATATGTCATTTTCGCATATTTAAAGCCCTGATAGGCAAGATTTGCGACAGCTTGCACGTTGTTTACTCCCAACATAGTAGATACCTCTTTATTTAATTAAACATATAAACAGAATTTAAAAAATTCCACCTATGTGTATTATTCACACCAAACTGTAATTGACAATACCCTGGCAGAACAACAGACTAAGTGTCTAATCGTGTTGAATTTAAATAAGAATTTTAACCATTTCCAGCCTACTTGCTAGACTATTTTGTGCCGCCTCATAAAAGCCAACCTCAGCGCTTATCTGATACCCTGCTTTTTTATACAACATTATTGCTTGCAAGTTATGCTTAAACACAAAAAGCTTACTTTCCTGTGCACCTATATTCAAAGCTTGATTTTCATAAAAGTCTAATGCTTTTTGCGCATACGCCTTTCTGCGATGCGCTTGATCAATATAAATGTACGCCAAAAATGCTTGTCTTAAACTTTTTTCCATAAACCAAATATATCCAACATTATCTTGGTTATACCAGATCTCATAAAAAGATAACTCATGCACTGAGGAACAATAATTAAGCAAATTATTAACCTCAGCACTGGCAGCATTTTTTGCCTTATTGAAATCGTGAAATTCTCTACTTTTCACAAGCTCATTACTGTAAATATTTACCGCATCTTTGAGTAATATATCGAGACGCTTTTGGGTTGGCTTAATAAATTTTACCAGTGATAAATCTGTTGAAATACTCATTAAATCGCCTACCAAATTAAATAAAAGTGAAATATCAAGCTACTTTTATAATGCGCCAAAATAGGTCAGGATAAAATGCGCATTAATACCCACAATCCCTGCAATTATATGTGTAATCACTTTACTTGCACTTCCTTCTTGCTGACCTTCCCCGATTTTAATAAGTAGTATTAATCCTCTTAACAGTGAAATAAACCCAATGATAATTGCACAACTAAAAAATAAACTTTTTAATTGCAAACCTTTATCTAAGGTCTGTGTTGAAACCTCGGCATAATGCAAAATTGGGTTTGCTTCAAGTGTATTTTGGAAGAAAGTACCTTCAAGCATCTGAAAGGTTGGCACAATAGAAATTAACATAGCACCAGCAATAAAGTGAAATATTGTGCTAACGGGTGAGTAATGTCTCATCATGTTTTGTTGCTTGCCATGTTTTGTCAAGCGCATAAAACCAATTATTAATACCACAAATCCAATTAATACACTGATGGTCGTTAGTAGTGGGTATAAGTCATTCGCCAGGTTACTGATCAAATGGTGTATAAAATGTATATGATTTTTTTGTTCTTCTGCAAACATAGTTTAGCCTCTTAAAATGCTGCTGATATTTTGTTTAACAATGGTATAGCAACACCTATACCACTCATGAGTCATGTTACCGTTTTTCTTGCGTTGCCTTTTGCGTGATGTTAAACACTTGAATTCTGCTAAATAGTCTCAGCTATTGCCTAAAAACCTAACTCACCAAAGTATTCACTTTTTTCCTAAAAAAACACCGTAAAATAATGCACAAGTGGTATATACAACTTCTTTATTCATTTGCCTTACCTTATAGATTATTAATTTAAGAATGTTATCCTAGTGTAATAATTTGGTTTTAATAATACATTAATTCTCTGCGAAACTAGACAGTTTGTCTTATGTCAGCTAAGCAAGCACCACCAAAAATATAGGTAAAGATCTTATAATCAAACCAATTGCTAAGTTCACAATAACGATTTAAAGTAAAGTAGTCATATACATCAAAAAGTTCAAAGAGTTTTTGTGTAATACTGCGAATTGTAGACTCTGAACGATAAATTTTTTTACCTACCTGACTATTACTAAGACCAAAGCTTTTTAAGATTAGGCATGCATATTGTATTGGCGTTAAAGTAACAGGATAGTAATAATCATTAATCATAATATTCCTGCTTATCATAGAAACTGGTTTCTCGCTTAGCAGGTAGAAGCTACTGATATAGCTACATGACTCTTGGGACATAAATTGCTTTGTTACAACAACATTAAACGTTTCTTCCAAGACATTCATATTAAATTGCTTTATAGATTTTGCTTTTGAAAGCTGAACTTCTAAATCCATTTTTAGAAAGTCCATATGAATATCACCAATATACTTTGAAATGATTTCATGGTAAACCTCATCTGTGTCTGCTTTTGCAAGTGCATTTTTTAATGCCTGTCGGTTACATGCATCCTTTACAAAGGTTTGAAAAGACACCTCATTGCAAAAAACAATTTTATGACGACTATCTTTAACAGCAACTGGTGCATTAATTGCACTTAATACTGGATTGTTAAGAAACTTTAAAGTCCTACTTTCTTCACCATGCATTTACTTTAATCCCCATATTTAAATCCCCATATTTAAATAAAACCCACTTCTACACCTTACATGATCTCTTCTTGATATATTCTAAGAGCAAGGCGCCACGGAACAAGCTACCGGATATATTTAAAATTATTCTGTTTGTACTAACGAGATCTTAGAAATATAATACACTCACAAAATGATTGAAAAAAGATCAAAATTAGTTATATTTTTACTGAAAATAAAATGTGTGAAAATATTTATTTTGATAAATTTTTATAAAACCTAGTAATGACTAAATAACAACAGAATGTCTATAAAAGCGATTTCACATCCCAAAATATTTTATTAAAAAAGAAAATGTAGTAGCGTTACGTTAAAAAAATGACACTTAAAAGGTTTATGAGAAAATGACAAATATAAAATATGCTATTAGATCAGTATTGCTTGCATTCATATTACTGATCAGCAATATCGTTTTTGTAGGTGCTACTACCTTAAAATTCACAAATAACTGCCCATGGCCAGTCACCTTTCACTTATTTAAGTGTGGTGATGATGGCTGTGATAAGAACTGCCAACATGGTATTAAATATGAAAATAAACATCATGATCTTGTGAAAGTTACAAATTTAAAACAAGGTGAAGAAGAAGAATATGATGATAGTATTGATCGAGGTTCATACTATTGCTTTTTAGATAGCAATGGTGAATCTACAGAAATCCATGATTATGATAGTAGCAGTCGTGACTATCATATTAGCCACAGCATTGGCTTTGAAAGCCTTGGCAGCACAGGTGCACACCCGCATCTATATGCGTGTGGACATGATGAAAGACTTGCTAATATGACAACAAGCTTTATTGGCATTGGGCTTGGCAATGCAAATGTGGAAAATGATAAAAACATCACAACATACCCCGCTGGTCATTTAATAAAGCTGCATTATGTAGACTTACAAAACTTTTCTTTAAGCTTCCCATCAGTTAATGTCAACTGCCAATTCTATCACAGTGATACACATGGGTATATTGGCTTTGATTGCACTGGATTAAGAAATATTCCAGTAATACGAAAAATAACACTGGCATCAAAAGATTCAGATAGTCCAATTAAAGTTGCTTATGAAATGATATGCACACGCTCAAAATTAAGCCAAACAGCTTGCCCATGGGTTGGCAATAGCTATCACGCTACTCAATTGCCTAATATTTTTAGTAACTAAGCTATAAAGCTATATACCCATCGTAAAATGATTTTCGATGGGTATATAGCATCAAAATGCTATTACTATAATCTCTTTACCCTGAATAAGAAGCATCCCAGAAAATTGGAATGACAAAGATAAAGCCATAACCCCTGATTGTTTGAATAATCGTTGCTCGTTTATCACCAATTTTATTTCTTAACCTTGACATAAGAACGCTCAAAGAGCGGCTTGTCGTCTGATCACTAATGCCAATTACATTTGAAATATCATGTTTTGATACAATTTGACCATGCTTTAATAAGAGAAGGTTTAAAATTCTTGCCTCAACTTTTGTAAGCTCAATTTTTTGATTTTTACACATTAATGTCATTTTCCTGCAATTGAATGTAAAATCTGAAAAAATGACCTTGCCATACTCTTTAAGAGGTTTTTGAGGTATAAATTTTAACAAATTTTTAATTCGGACATATAGCTCAAGTATATTAAATGGTTTTTCCAGATAATCATTGGCCCCGGCTTCTAGGCCAATAATTCTGTTTAGATCTCCAGAGTTTGCCGAAAGGATTAAAACTGGTAAATGTTGGTGTTGAGCCCTTATGCTTTTGCATAGATCAATACCACAGATATCAGGAAGATTAAGATCAAGGATGATAAGATCATATCCACTTATTAATAACTTTTTCTCTGCTGTATTACCATCAATTGCATGATCTGCTAAAATATGCTTACTATTTAAAAAATACTCTATAGATTGATAGATACTTACATCATCTTCAATAATTAATATTTTATGTTTTTTATTCATCGTCAATAACCTTTAAAGGTAGGTTTATAATAATTTCAAGACCAATTTCATTTCTAAATGCATGCATTTTCCCACCGTGTAGTTTAATAATTTTCATACAAATTGCCAGTCCAACTCCATGGCCGCAGCCTTTATAACTTTTATTAGCATAATTTTCTTTTTGTTTAAAAATTTTTATTATTTCATTTTGTGATAAACCACTCCCATAATCTTGTATGCTAATACAAAGTATGTTATCGGCTCGTTTCAACTTATAATCAATTATACAGCCTTTAGCATAACGGATAGCATTACTTACTAGATTAACAAGTGCTCTGAAAAGTAACCATTCATTACCTGGAATTACAATGGATCTATTGTTTTTAATTTCAACAGCATCAACGTATAGCTGTTTTATTTTTGTAAAAACAGTAGATATATCGCAATCAGTATTTAATTTTTTATTTTTATAATAGTTCATTGTTGCATCAACAAGACCCTGAATTTCATTAAGATCATCTTCAACTGAATTAATATTATGTTTTAATTGAAGTTTTAAACTCGCCCGCGTAATTGGCGCCTTAAGGTCATGAAATAAGGTTGACAGAATAAGAATTTTATCAGTAATTAAACCATCTATTTTTTGATATAACCATCTTATTTGAAGGGGGGCTTTTCTTTTCTTTCTAGAACAGTCATTATTTGTGGATGAAAGATAATTTGTAACCTGTTGTAATATTTTGAAGGCTATTAAATAACTAAAGATCAAGATAAATAGTATCTCAGTGAGAACGCCTAACCAAACCAGTATCATTGTCGTATTTTTTGGAGGACAAAACGCAAATTCAACCCAAAGGTTAGCATTTTGATAGTATTTGTGCGTTAAAAGCATTTTATGTTGTTTTAGGTAGTCAAATAACTGATTCACCGAACAGTTTTCAAATGCATGAGAACACTTGTAAGATAAAATTTTAATTTTAAATCCTGGCGCAATAACTTCACTATACGCTGTTATAACTTCTTTAAGCTTGCTGGCAGGTAATTCATTTAACGATTCCCTAAGTCGATAAACTTTATTAGCAATGCCATTCATCGCATCTTCAGGATACGAGTGATAATCACCTAACTGTGCTAAAAAAAAGTTATGTAACGCGAATGTTAGTATAGCCATTAATATTAAGACTACCAGCTTCTTATTAGTATAGTTGAATTGAATCAAGTTGATCATAGTATTCGTGTAGTTTCTCAAAATTACGCTATGAGTAATTCTCAACAAAATAACGGTTAATGCAAGAACTGTTGTTTTATTTCCAGTACTTTTGAGGTCAGTAATTTAGTATTTTGGCTATTTGGCATTCATCTAATAGTATGCGGCAAATCAAAGCGCTCTCTTATTTTTAAAAAAGCAAACACATATAAACCATATAAAAAAAAGTTTTATATTGTATATTTTAATAGCATGCAAATGGCGTTTGCACTTTGAATATTTACTTTACGTAAACTCCACATATAAAGTGTCTAATCAGATTTGTGAGTATAAATTTGTTGCGATGCAGCGTTTGTCTACCAAAACAGCTCAATCAAGATGACTAATTTATGAGAATAATCTGTAACAGGAATA
>NZ_QLIT01000273.1 GCF_003574485.1 Facilibium subflavum | reverse complement strand
GTAGATATTGTTAACGGTGAGTATTTTTTAGTTGAAGGTGCTGGCATTCCGAAAGGATGTTCATTATCACCGCTGATGGGTGCAATTGATGAAGCAGCTAAAAAAGCAGGTGTCAAATACATAAGGTTTAGGGATGACTTGCTTTTTATTAGCGATAAACGCTGGAAACTAAAAAGACTCATTAAAAAAGTTCATGGTCTGTTAATTCAACTAAAGCAAAGCATTAGTTGGGAAAAGACATGGATCGGCAGAGCGAAAGATGGCTTTGATTGGTTAGGATTTCATATAAAAGTGGAATCGATAACTGTTGCCATGAAAACCATACTGAATCATTTAAACAAAATCGCTCGGCTTTATGAGCAAGGTGCTTCTTTGGGAAGGATTGAGCGGTATCGTGGGTGTTGGTTGAGGTGGTTGAGTGTGATGAAATTCTTTAATGGGACTAATAATAAAGTTTAAGACGCCGAGGCGAATATTTAAAACGTTCCTGACTTTATGAAGTATAATAATAGACTTTTGAGGGTATGGCTTAAAGAGCTGCTATAATACATTTTCATGGATACATAAATAATATCATCATCCATGTATCGATGGGTCAAATAGCTTTTCACGGAGTCCTGAGATCTAATATAGATTGATCTGATGCACAGGAAAATCACTGTTGCGTAAAACAATCATGTATATCAATGAAAATTATGAAGAGAACGCTTAACCAAAACAAGTGATAAACAAAAACAATTTAATAACAAGGAGAAATACGTGGAAACAAACAAAAATTTGTACAGAGCAGCGGTTAATAATGTAGGAAATATCTATAGTTTAAAAGAAGCGACCGGTATTATAGGATCATATGTGCAAAACCAAAAAGTGAAAGAAACGAATAACGTATACAAAAACAAATTCTCAATGGAAATAAGTAACGAATCCAGGTCCATAGATCCAAACGTGGTTACGAAACGCATTCTAGGTAACTCAATCCTAAAATACGGGAATTGCGATGAAAAATCAGAATGCTGTGGGCTACTTCTTATGGAATACTTAAAGATAGCTAAACTAAATGGTTACATCGGTCTTTACGAACTAGATGGCGGTGATCACGTGATTTGTCTGGCGAGTACCAAAAACCTCGAACAACAATACAAATTCAATGAAAAACAGAAAAATAAAACGCAATATAAACAAACTGGGTTCTTCGATGGCTCATTCAATAAAAAATATGAATGGATAGATATTTGTGTTATGGACCCATGGCAAGAATTACACCAAGATCAAAGCCCAATAAACCTCATAACAATGTTCTATGAATTTGATAAAGGCAAAATGAACTCAGGAATCAAAGATTACGAAGGAGCGAACGTGAGAAAATATGACCTAAAGATATATAGAGATCTATACGGCGGGAATACTATAAATAACAATACTAAGTTGATTCTATATACATCGCTTGTAAATTGCGGCTTAATTAAGAAAGTGAGTGACATGGACCTTAATAAAATAAAAGCGAAGTCATATTACCAATATTACATGAAAAAAGCTGATAAAAAGTGACTTTCCGGCAAGCCTGTAATGGGTAAAATTTTTTTGATTTTTCCTTATATTTTCCCACAAAATCGGTTATTGATATAAATAAACGTGATTTCCGCTTTATTTTATGATGGCAAAGAAAAAGCAAAATTCAAAGCAAGCACGTCCGAAGCAAATTAAATTATCACCTGAAGAAATTCAGCAAGCACTTGCTAAAATATCGACATGTGATCTTGACGATGACAGGAAGTGTATTTATATTATGTTTTTAGTGAAAATAAATATGCTACATCCCTTACTAAACAAGGATTTATAAATTTTGAGAATCATAAAAAATATAAAATAAATACACTTCCATGATCCGATCAACATCTTCAGCAACGCTGGTCAACATAATAATTGGTACCTGATTATCGTCGTATCGAATTCGTCGACATGTCTCCAGACCATCTAATTGAGGCATCATAATATCCAGGACAATCAGATCACAGCGAAATTTATGCTCTGATATCGCTTCCACTAGCAACAGTCCATTTTCAAAAAAGCTGATCTGAAACCCTTGATTTGACAGGTACTCTCCGAGCATCTGTCGTATTTCAGTATCATCATCAACAATAGCGATATGTTTTTTAATCATAATTATCACTTAATGCTTGGCAATTATTATTCACTGTTATACGCTTACAACTTAAATAGTGTTAAATGGCAATATGTGCTGTCTTGTTATACCATCAATTTAAAGCGATTGTACAGAATAACTTGGTAAAAACAATGCTCTATGGTGTTGGTGGTATTTTTGTGTTACAGCTTATTTTTTTATCCTTAACCCTGTCTAAAGAAGGTTTTATTAATACTCGTCATCAGGATGAATTTGTTCAAAATTCAACCGTCGCTTTATTTCAACTGTTAACGACCTCAAACTTGACTGAGAAACGTTTGATCGAAACAGTTAAACATATTAATAACAGTTCACTATTAGTTTCAACCTATCAGGTACAACTGTCTTTAGATAAGATGCCACGCTATGCGGCACATCACGCATTATTTAATAACCTGTCTGAGCTGCAGACAGATCTTAAAAACCATTATTATGGATTTTGCGTCAGCTACCCTATTCAATCATACTGGCTTAATTACTGTGCTTTTCCGGAACACCAGATTAGTTATATTGTGCAGCTATTATCTCTGATTAATATTGCTATTTTTATATTTTTCTTGTTGTATATCAATGTCATGACTAAAGTTATTTTCCCTATAAAAAAATTTCAAAACCATGCGAAGCTTGCCGGACAAAACCTCAGCTATAATCCATTGTACACAAATAGCTTAAACATAATGAATCAGACTGCATCCAGTTTAAATTTCATGCAAACAAGAATGCTGCAGGCGCTACACGATAAAACAAAAATACTTGGGTTTATTTCTCATGACCTTCGAACGCCGCTTACGCGCATTAAAATGCGCCTTGAACTTAATAAAGCTGACAGCCCTAAAAATCTTGCCGATATTGATGAGATGCAGAAGATGATAAATGGGATTCTGCATTACGCAAGTGAAGATCGCTTAATGAAAGAAGCCAAAATAAATACTAATATCATCACGTTGCTTACAAATATAACGATAGAATACCAGGAAATCAATAAAGTAATTCGCTATCATTTTCCCGACAAAGCTATCTTCCTTTTTATCAGGCCTTTAAATTTCAAGCGCGCCATAGTCAATATTTTAGACAATGCTTTTAAATATGGAAACTGTGTTTTTTTAACCTGCGAAAGGAGCAATAATTATATTTTTATAAAAGTCACAGACAATGGTCCAGGCGTTAAAGAATTGAGCATTGATAAACTTTGTCAGCCTTTTTTTCAACAAGATAAATCACGTCCAGGTAGTGGTCTTGGGCTTACCATTACCCATGAAATTATACAAGATCTACATGGAAAATTATCTTTTTATAATCAGCAACAAGGGGGCTTGTGTGTCGAAATTAATATACCTGAAAAATACAGATAGTGTATTGCTGATCAGTATTATCTGGCTGCACACTTTCACCTTCTATTTGTTTATTTATATTTTTTGGGCGCATTCGGAATTTGTGGGTATTTAGGCTGCTGCTTGCAATCCTCCTTCATAGGACATTTCTTCAATGTTTCC
>NZ_QLIT01000272.1 GCF_003574485.1 Facilibium subflavum | reverse complement strand
ACCGATAGGTATAGAAGCTTGGGGAGTCAAGGCTGCAGGATATACCATAGAAAATGTGGCAAATGTAATGTTGGTAAATTTTACATTACTTTTGGGATCAATGTATCTGGAGGATGTCTTCCCTGAGTATTCTTCAGCAACTTTAATTGTAACAACTTTTTTATTTATACTAATCGGTAGCTTCCGGTATAAAACCACCTATATGATTGCTGAAAAAAAGTATTATGAGGAGGTTCAGGAAATGGCTCTTCGCAGTAGGGCTAGCAGTAATAATAATAGTAGTAATATTGTTAGTCCTAAGGTTATAGGAACCCAAGAAAGCGGTTCTTCTCCTTACTCTTTTAGGAAAATTACTAATGATCAGGTTGCTTTTCGCAGTAAGACTAGCAGTAATGGTAGTAATACTTATCACATTGTTGACCCTGAGGTCAATAACCAAGAAGAAGTTTTTTCTCATCCTACGAAAAAGCTTCTTACTAAAGGATCTTATGATCTCTATCTAAGCAATTCAGAGGATGAACCCATAAGGCTTTTTACCAAGAAGAAGCGCTCTAGTAGCGGGATTAATAGCGAAGAAGACCCTAAGTGGCATCGTTTTATAGATTCTAATGGAAAGGTAACTCTGTGTAATATAAGTCATGAGAAAATGTATCCCTCATCAGGCGTTGGCTATAATTTGGAAGAGCCAAGCCTAGGACTAAAAAACAATACTCTCAATACTCCCCCCTTTTCCCCAATGATAGGTACTGATATACAAAATAAGCCTATCCTTCATCAATTTCAGTCTTCCCTTAGCAACATCTATAACTCTATGGTCAACAACAAATGAATACGCTTTTGCTGGTGAATTACAAAAGCAACTCATGGCAATAAAACCTTAGTCACAGGTACAGGATCACTATTTTGCAACTTTCCATCACCAACTATTCTAGATGACCAACAGTATCCATTGCCAATTTCTGTGATAAGGCAAGGGCTAGACGCATTCATCCCAAGACTTAATTTACCTTGATTGTCATAAGGCGCTGTTCCTTGTACAAATAATGGTGTAGGAATGCGTAGATTATCAGTGCTAGTATATGGATTAATCATTCGAGTTGATGAACCATTTTGCCCCCAGCAGTAAACTGCGTTTTGCTGGCTAAGCGCACAAAAACCTCTGAAACCTGCCGCAACCAAATCCGTCCATATAAGATTATTTAAATTGCCTTTTTTGGAGACAGTGATCGGTTTTGAGTATCTGCTAGCTATTTCATCGTTTCCAAGTGAACCAAAAGAATTATCGCCCCAGCAGTAAATACCGCCTCTTTCTGTCAATATGCAAATCTGATCTGTAAATCGAGAGATTTTAAGTTGTGTGATTTTATCATCGTTGAGGTTCACATTGCTTAAATCAACTAGCCTTGGCTTATAACCCCCATTCTTAAAAGAAGTGTTGCCACTTCCTAGTTGCGCACTATCATTTTGCCCCCAGCAATAAATATTTTTCTGATCAAGCGTAATACCACAACTAGCAGAACTTCCAACCGAAACTTCATAAAACTTAATACCACTAGGCGCGGCTATTTTTGTAGGGGTTTTCACATCCCAGCCTATAGATAAAGCCGTATCTCCAGCTTGCCCATCATCATTTTTACCCCAACAAACTATGTCACTATCGTTTGTTAAAGCACAAAATGTATTATTGGCTGTATTGAACCTTTTAACGTGGATCGGCATAGCTTCTGGAACACTTCTCGTGCCCCCCCAACAATAGACATTGTTAGCACTTTCATCAGTCATGGCGCACAGTGCGTTGCCTGCAATAAAATCAATGATATTTTTACCTTCAAGTAACGTGTCATTAAAATTAAGCTTAACAGGGGTCAAGATATACCCTGAAGGACTACTGAATATTTGTTTTTGATAATTATTTCCAAAGCAATAAAGCTCTCCATTATATGTTAAAGCACAAGTTGCACCTGATGTTGAAGAAAGTATTCTTTTATAAGGACTGATAGTGAAGCTAAGACCAATATTTGTCGTAAGCATCTGCTCATTGTTATAAGTAAAGCTTAATGTGCCATGTGTTGTTTTTTTGGGTGATACTAAAACACGACACTTTTGTTGAGGAATAAGTGGCTCCTCTAGTGAGCAATTTGTTGTAAGGTCTAAATCACTAGAAGAATAGGACGGTAACTGAGTAAACGTTACAGCTGAACCACCATCATTTAAAATACTAAACTCAAAGTTACTGGCTGGCGTTGTGACTTCTTCAAAATTACTAATGAGCTCATTATCACTATTCAAAAAGCTCAAATGTCCGTCTTGGTTAACCACATTAAAATCTGCAGCACTTGTATTAGTGTGGTTTACATCTAAATTTTTAAAGCGATTTACGTTGAATCTTAGCTTTAATCCATCAATAGGCAGCGCCTCTTTGTCAACTTCAACGACCATCTGACAAGTTGAGTTTGCCAATAAGCTTTGCTTTATACAATTTTGGGTAATAAGCGAATCATCAGCTACAAGACGAATATCAGCATTGGTATAAGGATTTCCTTCTTTGTCAAATAACTGAACGCCTTGTCCAATATTCATTCCATCTATTGCATTCAAATTCAATTTATCTAAATTGGTAATATTCACTAGATATTTGTTCACACTACCTTGTGGCGTTTGTGGTAAAGGTATTTGTAAGCTATTAGCTACCTCTAGTTTAGCACCAACAGGTTGCGCGCTAACATCTGTTGTAGCAATGAACGTCACTGCAGTTTCAGATAAAGCACGAGCTTGTTGAAGCCATTGATCTTGCGCTTGCTCTTCAATACGATACTCAAGTAATAGCTCACCTTTTCCTTGTGCATTTTGCTGAACTTCAATTTGTGCTTCACAGTTTCCATTAATAGCAATAACTGAGTCTGGCGTACAAGTCCCTGCACTTTCTAGCATCACACCTGAAGGCAGATTATCAGTAATTAATCGTGTTATATTAATAGGATACTCAGAGTCATTGGTAAAAATAATTGTTTGTATACTTGGCTCATCAACGTATATTTGCTGTCTATCAATTACAGAGTCATACACCGTAACTACAGGTGCAATTTTTTTTGAATTCGCTGCACCAATTTGTACTGGAGGCGTATTTGAGTCTTCAAGCGTTGCTTTATAATTGTTTAAAATAGCGCCTGAAGTAAGCGAAAATTTTAAATAAACCTGCGTCCCAGTGGATGGAGAAGCTAAATAATCTAATGGCACAATTTGTGTGTTTTTATATTGCTGAATATCCGCCTGGGAAAGGTCTATAGATTTATTCTGTGCAATAACCTGGATCTGCATCAATTGATCATAAAGTTCACTTGGCATTTGACTGAAGTCTAAATATGCGTTATTTAAAGCTTGTTTATGATCCAACATAAGCTTTACTGCAACAGCAGGGCGTAACTGGATATCCATGTTGCTTAAAGTAGCAGCTTGCACTCCTACCTGTGCCGAAGTATCTACACTTAGCACTTTCAAATCTCTGGTTCCTAAGGCTTTCCCATCTTGATCAAAAGCATCAGCCTTAATAATCACATCTCC
>NZ_QLIT01000271.1 GCF_003574485.1 Facilibium subflavum | reverse complement strand
AAATTCCGAATGCGCCCTTAATAATATTATATGCTCTGGTGCTTTGGGTCCTGTTTTTTAAGCGCTCTCGAATCCAAGTTGCACGGTCACCGCCAAATGAATCAAAAAAATAGATATTACGATTTGATGTGTCAATAGTTACAAGGCCGAAATGCCAATTACCAAAATTGATGGGCAAAAGAATAATGCTATTGGCATTAGCAGTTACCAGGTGATCAATGTCCACCAAGATGTCACCTTGCTCAATTTCATTGCTTAAAACCGTGCGGCAAGGCTTAAGTGGGTATTGGTCATCGGCAAGGTCGATTCTTGGCTCATTGTGAAGTTTACTTATGCAAATATCAACGAATCCATTAGATACCATAGATGCACTACCTAAATTATGACTTGCAATATTATGCACAATTTCAAGCGCCATAGTGTCTCGTAACTCCCTATGAAGTAGTGATAGCGCGCATAACTCATTAGAAATTGTATTAATAAGTGGTTGCTGAGGATCAATGTCATCATCAAGTTCAATAGAAGGCTGCCTTTTTTGTGATCTGCTTTCATCTTTTGATAGGCTTCTTTCTCTTTTTATATGCGTTGTGCCTTCATCACCCTGAAAAAAGATATCACCGGTAGTGGTCAGATTGGTGCGCATCACGGGTGTTTTTTTCGGCATATCACGTTTTATAGTGCTCACCCGCTCAGAAAGCTCTTGTGATAAAAACTGATAAATCTGGCTAACCTGATCTTTTCTGTCATGTCGTTGTTTTAAGCGCCCATCAGCAATATTGATGATGGTGTTTATTTTTTCTGAAGCAGGTTGTGATTGGTCTTGTAATGTATGTTGTATCTCTTGAATGCCATGTGCTAAGTGTGTGGTTGTGTAAAAATAATCAATGGCCAGCCCAATACCAAAAGATGCTACATGCCACCATTTGAAATTGTACACGCCTTGATAGTGCTGTGCATTATCTAAAATATCCTGATAAATAATAGTAATCATTTGTTCATATTGGTAGCATAATAACCCGCAAGCCAACACTGCATCTTCATTATACTCAGGGTAAATAGTATGATGGCTAATAAAGTTTTGATATTTGTCAATTGCAATTTTTAAGTGATCAAATTCAAATCTTTTTGTGCGCCTGTCGTCAAATATCGCATTTAAAGTATCTGCTTGTCGGCTATCTTCTTTTCTTAATCTATCTAAGGCTTTTTTATTTTCAACACCATAGATAGCACATAGGTTAATGGCACTAAGTTAAG
>NZ_QLIT01000270.1 GCF_003574485.1 Facilibium subflavum | reverse complement strand
AATAAACAGGTCGCCAACAGAACAGGACGCAAAGAGCCTCGGTGCAGAAAACGCAGAACAAAGACATATCCTCCACTAAAAAAAGCTCGAGGTTTATACAAAAATGCGGCTTAACTTAGTGCCATTAATGATGGTTATTTTGATAAAGATACAAATCAGCTGATGTTCCCGTTAATAGCGCCGGGGAAAAGCGCAACCTTATCCTATAGTGTCTCAGGCAATGTTACTAAGTTTTTGAATAAGCCTGAAATTATTTCTGCACTTAAAAATAATTCCGAAAACAAGCTCATTAAAATTGGGGCAGCAGGCTATCTTGCCAAGTACCCAACGATTAATGTCTCTGTGGCCCCTTATGATTATGTAGCTGGGAAAAAGCAACTGTATTTATCACCAGAAAAGCTTTCAGATACAATAAGCCTTTTTCTACCTGATACGGTGATAAGTGATTTGACTTTAATTCAACCGGATCTTTCTCAAATTGAAACACTAAAAGCCAATGGTATCGAGCTTGTGTTATCATTTACACAGGGCAATACATTTAAGCCTGCTCAACATATGAGTATTACAGCAACAGCGAATGAAAAAGCACAAACCGCTCTGACCAAGTTTGATCTTATTTTTGAAGATGCGCAAAAAAATCGTTATCACGATACCCTCAGCATTAACACGGATGCAACGACACACTTAAGCGCAACTGAGCATAATATTGCGCTTTTAACAAATGGTGTACCCAAGACATTAACAGTTCAAAATACAGGTATATTTAATGCATTATTACCACAAGTGCTCACTACCCTCTTTAATGCACATGGGCTTCATATCATTGATATTGATTGTGCTGGTAAAATTTTATCACCCCAAACAACATGCCAAATAAAGATTATTGCGACCAAAGGTGTTGATCCTGTTATTGATATCACCATCATTGGTGATGAAAAAAACCTTAAAACAGGTGAAAAGCTTATAACCGTGCATACCTTTGATAGTAACAGCCAATTTGCTGAGATACTGCCACTGACGAGTTTACCTGATAAAGCCAAGGTAAACTCACAGCTTAAGTATGCTGTTGAAGTCACGCCATTATTAGATTTAACTCACATAAAACTATTTTTATCTGATAGCATCGCCTCGGCATCGCACTGTATGGGGATGTCAAATGCACAAACCCTTACTGAAGGCACAAAATATATTTATCAATGTAATATCAGCCAGAGCGAGCCATCAAAAGTCTTTGGTCATGTTGAAATTGACTCTGAGGTATTGCCTGATAAAACAATGATTCAACTGCCTTTGATCGATGTAATGTTTGTTAAAGATGACCAATTACCAGGTGATGGACTGGTATTACAAAAAGCGGTTGTTTTTGCCGCAGGTAATACGATTGATTTTACCATTAAGAATAATACTGGCAGCGCACTGCAAGGATTTAATATCGATTTAAGTGGCTTAAGTAATGACTTCATTCAACATTTACAGTTAAAAAATCCACAAAAAGGCATCCATTATGATCAACAAGCTGGGATTATAAGTGTTGAAGATACTTTATTAGCTAACGATCAAAAGCAGGTTTCACTCACACTTGCTTTGTCCCCTGATGCTTTAAAATTATTAAATGATAATGCCCAATTGATTAATGATAATGCGACAAAGCATCAAGCCGTTAAGCTCACCAGTAAAAGCACCCAGGATTACTACCCGCCTTTATATGCAGCAACTGAGCTTTTATCGGGGCTGCCGGATAACATGCCTTACGAGGTCTACGCACAGATTGACCTTATTGCGTCTAATCGCCATACTTTTGGTCGTAGTAATTTATTAAAATATAAGGATCAAGTGATCCCACTTGGTTATTTTGCACCAACGAATGAAAACACTTCGACAACGATTAAGATAAGCTTCAGCCCTTATGCCTCGGATATACTCAAAGCCAACCAAAAAGTATTAGAAAGTCTTAAGGCGCCGGCTATCCAAATCAATGCAGCAAACCTTGCGCCAATTTCACCAATTATTGAAGTTATCCCATCCGCAGTAGATGCACAAAATATCATTGTTGATACTCCTAAAATACAAACCATATATTTTACTAATCATGCTAATTATGCCGTGAGCGTGGTTGATGTTGATAGCGAAAAACTGCCCCCTGGCGTTCAGATACTTAAATCTGGCTCATGCAAAGAAAGCTTGGCTATTCCTCCTGATAATAGCTGTCATATTGATCTTAAAATCACACAGGATGCGCATGGGTCAGGAAGCTTAACACTTTATTATCAACTTACGCCATTTATCACAGCTGACAAAAAGGGCGTACCTTCTTTTTATATTACTTCTGAGATCAGCATCACGCCTGCAGGTGTTAGCTTTAGCGCACCTGATACACTTGAAATACCATTACCTCACAAAGAAGACCATGCCGTTAATATTTATGGTGTAACGTTTCATAACCTTGGAAATTTTGATCTTTACCTTGAAGGCGGACTTAGTAATATAGGAGATGCTATACACCTGGTTGATGCGCAAGGACAGATATTTGACGATGAAAATATCCGTCTACTTAATCGCACCTGTTTTGGCCCATTTTTAGCAGCAAATCAAAGCTGTAATATGCAGATCATGGTAACAAACCTTGCACCGGCTATTGATAATCTAACACTAAGTACAGGTGAGCATGATTTTATCAATATCGATCGTAACAATATAAGTACGGCAAGCTTTGATGTGATAAGACAAGATGCAGCCATTTCAATTGAACAGGCAAATAAGCGCATAAATAAATTAACAATTCATGACAATCAAAAAATAGCCTTACAATTAGTTAATACAGGTGGGAAACAACTCACCATCATCAATAGAGGTATTCCATCATGGTCTGGTGAACAGCCAAATGTTATAGGCTGCATGCAAAATGTAACGCTTGAACCTGGAGAAAATTGCGAAATAACACTTCAAAGTTATGTTGGGGTGGGTCATGGAATATTTGAGGTTTATGCGCAAGATGAAGATCAAAGAAGCGTTACATCAACCCTGGAAATCGAACAAAAACCACAAGAACGTTTAATGTATATTACACCAGGGGTATATATCATACCATTGACGATTGAAATGCCAGATGGTATTTATCAAGGAATAGATGCTGCCAATATGATTTGTAATTACAATCCTGATAAACCGCAAAACGGCAAGACCTTTAAAGCATGGTTATCAACAAGCAGAATCGATGCTAAAGATAATGTAAACGCACAACCAGGTGTCCGCTATATTCGTACAAAAGATGGTGTTTTAGTGACTGATCAATTAGGAAAAGCAGATAAATGGCAAAACATGCCGTTTACTACGAAGCGCTTAACTGACTATCGAATTATCTGGACAGGAACCATCGATTATGCAGGTAATAAGGATATAAATCACAACTGCCATAACTGGAAGTTCTCTTTTAATTTTGATGATCAGGCAAAAGCAATCTTTATGTGGCCTGCTATGAATCATATGGAAATGTTACATAGTCACTGTCATATTCCCAATGCACATCATCTGCTTTGTGTGCAGAGTAATTAAGTGGCTGTGCTGTCAAGTCATTTATAAGTGGTATACAATATAATAAGTTAAAGACCAGGCAGCATAAGGAAATAACGTTGAAGCCAAGCTTTTTATACGCAATGAAGTTATATCAGCAAGGTCAGCTGGAAAAAGCGCAACAGATGTGCCTTTTACTACTAAAAGAAGATCCTAAACACTATGATGCCAACCATTTATTAGGAATATTATACTACCAGTTAAAAGACTTCTCACAATCTGAGCACTTTTTGCATAAAGCGATTTCATTAAATGATAAAGATGCCGCAATTTATTCAAATTTAGGCCGCATTTATGCTGAGCAACATAAGACAGAAAAAGCACTTACTTGTTTATACAAAGCCATACAATTAAACCCTGAATATGCTGCTGCTTACTATAATCTTGGACAACTGTTTTTGCAAAAAAACGACATCTCCCAAGCTATTAACTATTTTAAAAAAGCAATCCAGTTAAATCCAAAACATCTACAAGCATATCTAAATCTTGGATGGTTATTGCAGCAGCAAGAAGCACTTGAACAAGCACTTTATTATTACCAGCAAATTCTATCATTTGATAAGCATTATATTGATGCTTATATCTATATTGGATTATTATTAACTCAGTTAAATCAAAAAGAAAATGCGCTTCAATATTACCAAAAAGCACTATCGATTCAGCCAAATCACAGTGGTATTCATATGAATATTGGCAGCCTTTTTTTAGGCGAAAAGCAATTTGATCAAGCCATTTATCACTATGAAAAGGCCATAGAAATCGATCAAAACAATGAAAAAGCCTATTTAGGTTTAGCTCAAGCATTCACAAGCCTTAACAATATTGATCAAGCTATTAATTGCTATTGCCACTTAATAAATATCAACCCCCAGCATAAAGAAGCTTACGATGGACTTGGGGTTTTATATAAGGAAAAAGGATTACTTGATAAGGCAATTAACTGTTTTACGAAGGCATATCAAATTGATGCAAATAATATTTATGCCTGTATCAATCTTGGTACAAGTTTAAATGAAAAAGGAGACATCGATAAAGCGATTACTTACTTTAATAAGGCCTTACAGATTAATCCTGATTCAGTGAGCGCCCATTTTAACTTAGCAATTAGTTTATTGACCTTATTTGATTTCTCAAAAGGCTGGCAGGAATATAAATACCGTTATCATGATAAAGCCATTGCAAAATTTCCGCACATCTATAAACCAAAAACAAATAAACCTTACTATGAAGGACAACCGCTTTTGGGCAAGACAATTTACCTATATCACGAACAAGGTTATGGTGATATGATTATGTTTTGTCGTTTTCTTCACGTATTATGCCGACAAAAAGCACATGTTGTTGTCTATATTAAAACGCATCATTTACTAAAAAAACTCTACAAGCTTTCTTTTCCAAAAGTAGACTTTGTTGACACACCTTGCACCAAAGACTTTGATTATCATGCGCCAATAATGGATCTTGCTGGTGCTTTAGCAATTAACCAATATAATATGCCTTACAAGGGTGCTTATCTCAAGACAGATAAATCGCTTGTCTGTTATTATCACACACATTTTTTTCAACATGATAAATACAAGATAGGTATTGTATGGAAAGGCAATACAACATACAAACAAGATCATCGCCGTTCCATGGACTTAGCAACTTTTCTTAAATACTTTCAAAAACCGAAAAACTGTCAGTTATATGCTTTTCAAAAAGATCTCACCGAGGATGAGCGCAGGCTATTACATCAGCATGATATCATTGACATTGGCAGTGATTTGAATGACTTTTTAGATACTGCTTCAGCAATGAAGAACTTAGATGTGCTTATTAGTGTTGATACAGCTACAGCGCATCTAGGTGGTGCACTTGATATAACAACCTTTATTATGCTTTGTGCTTTACAGATTGAATGGCGCTGGGGCATTGCAAAAAAGGAGAAAAACAGTTATTGGTATGACGCTGTCACATTAGTTTGGCAACAAACGCCTAATGACTGGCAATCTGCCTTTGATCAACTAAACATCACAAAATGATTTTCAAGTGGTATATAATGGTATTTTGAGCCTTTTGATGAATTTATTTTATCATACAATATAAATAATTCATTTTATTAATCATAAAAGCTCATGTAACTTAGGATGCTACAAAGGGTTGCAAAGAAATATTATGCTAAAAATAAAACAACTACATAAATCCTACGGCCAGGATGATGTCTTAAAAGGGGTAGACTTACAGCTTGAACAAGGTAAAGTTTTGGTGCTTTTAGGCCAAAGTGGTTCTGGTAAAAGCACTTTACTTAAATGTATTAATCAATTAGAAAAACCAACTTCTGGCACGATTGAGTTTGACCAAACTATTTATCATTTCAACCAACATACCAAGTATAACCATAAAAAACTTCAAACCTTACGCTGCCAGGTTGGCATGGTTTTTCAACACTTTAATCTCTGGAGCCATTTGAATGTTATTAATAACTTGACACTTGCACCTAGAAAACTTTTTAAAACGCCAAAAGCACAGATTCTTGCAGAAGCAGAGCACTTATTAAAGAAGCTTGGCTTAGAGAATAAAAAACGTCATTACCCATGCATGCTATCAGGTGGGCAAAAACAACGTGTATCAATTGCCAGAAGCTTAATGATGAAACCAAAGCTTATGTTATTTGATGAACCCACTTCTGCTTTAGATCCTGAAATGGTTGGTGAAGTATTAACCCTCATTCAAAGTTTAAAACAACAAGGTATGACAATGGTTATTTCAACCCACGAAATTGCCTTTGCTAAGCGTATTGCAGATAAATTCGCTTTTATTAATCAAGGTCAGGTTTGTGAACAAGGTGATGCCAGTATTATCGACCAACCTGCCACTGCGCGATTACAACAGTTTTTAAATTTAATTCAACATCAACCAGGTGAAGCTTCTGCAAAAGAAGTATTAACCGCTTAAAGGGGGATCTCATGAAAAAAATCAGCTTAATGCTCTTATCAATAGCATTTGTAACAACAGGCTTTGCAAGCAGTACAACAACTCTTCGCTTTGCAACCAATGCAACCTACCCACCTTTTGTCAGCGTGAATGATAAAGGGCAAATGATTGGATTTGGTATTGATGTTGTTAACGCACTTTGTCAGCAAATGAAAGTTAAATGTGAAATCACGGATACTGCCTGGGATTCGCTTATTCCTGCTTTAATGATAGGAAAATATGATGCTATTTTTGGCGGGTTATCAATTACAAAAAAACGGGCGAAAGTCGTTGATTTCACAAAACCTTATTATAAAAATGCAGCGACTTTTATTATCAATAAAGACAAGCCTCTTACACTCACTCAAAAAGGGATGCAAGGCAAAGTTATTGGTTACCAACAAGGTAATACCTTTGGGAGCTATATCACATCAAACTACGGTACAGCGGTCAAACTTAAAGCATACCCATCACCTGCTTTGGCTTTTATGGATTTAAAAGCCGGAAGAATCAATGCGCTTATCCTTGACCGCCCGGTTGCCGTGAGCCTGTTAAAAGCTGAAAAAACCCGTCAATATGTCACACAAGGACAATTACACGATCAAGCTTTTGGTATTGGCAATGGAATTGCAGTTAAAAAAGGCAATACCATATTGCAAAATCAGTTAAACCAAGCGATTGATCGCCTGGAAGAAAATGGCACATTGACAAAATTAACATATAAATGGTTTAATTAATATGCCATCAATAAATTATTTCTGGATGATTCTAACCGGCACTAAAATCACTTTACTTATCTCAATATTCGCACTGGTTTTTGGCCTTTTTCTAGGGATTATTGGCAGCGTCTTAGAAAAAGCTATTTGGCCAATCCGTACCCTGGCTTATCTTTGGCATTTATTGATACGTGGATTACCTGAGATTATTGTCATTTTTATTTTTTATTTTGGCATGAGTGTTATCTTGAGTGAATTGTTAGGCACGTATATTGAAATCAGTGCCTTTATTGCTGGCGGCAGCGCATTAGCTATTATATTTGGTGCCTATGCGTCACAAATTTTTATTGCAGCCTCAAAAGCCATTGACCAAGGACAAATAAATGCGGCAATAGCCCTTGGCATGTCAAAACGACTTATCTATTTTAATATTAAGTTACCCCATATTGCCAAGCATGCTTTTCCTGGATTAATGAATCTATGGCTTGTGGTTTTAAAAGACAGTGCAATTGTATCAGTTATTGGCGTTGTTGATATCATGCGTGGTGCACAATCTGCAGCTGCTGAAACTTACTCACCAATGATTTTTTATGGGTTTGCTGCTATTTTGTATCTCTTATTAACCAGTGCTTCCTTGTTCATTGGGCGCTTTATCAACCAAAAATTGCATCATGGGATGGAAAATGTTCGAATTAGTTTATGATTATGCTGGCATCTGGGCACATGGCATTTGGTTGACTATTGAGCTTACTTTATTAGCCATAATTATTTCTTTACCTTTTGCCTTGTTTTTAGCCTGGGCAAAACTGCAACATAACCATGTTGTCAGTACAATAATTAACAGCTATCTTTATATTGTTCGTGGCACACCATTTTTAATACAGTTATTTATTATTTACTATGGCAGTACCCAAAGCGCATGGCTTAATCACTCATGGCTTGGGGGTATTCTAGGAGATGCATTTATCAGCGGCCTTGTTGCGTTAGTTATCAATGCTTCAGCCTATGCTTGCACACTTTTTTATGGTGGACTGCAAAACCTGGATCGTGATGAAGTATTAAGTGCACAAGCCATTGGTTTGACGCAATTTCAAAGCTTTATATATGTGATGCTGCCCAACTTATTTATTCGTCTTTTCCCTGCTTATATCAATGAAATCATCATGGTATTAAAATGCTCAGCACTGGTAAGCACTATTGCTATTCTAGATATTACTGGATCAGCACAACTTATTATCAGTGACAGCTACCAAAGTCTGAACACTTTATTTATTGCTGCAATTTTTTATACCTTAATAACCATTGCCATTGTCATACCACTAAAACAGCTTTACAACAAGACAACCCAAAAATATCATGATGATCGTTATTTATCTATTTAGTCAATATGTCAATCACATCAAGGTGATATTGGATAGATTGATAAAGTGAGCCTTGTTAACGCATGAAATCTGTAAAACGGTTTATAAATGGTGGTGACCAGCTTTTCTTGAAACCAGTTTATAAAGGTTAAAAAACTGAAAAGTCGCCCCCTTTTCTAAGCGCATATTAGAAAGGACTGGGTTTCGTATACAATCAAGCTTTAAAATATCGTAGGATTTTTCAAAACCGGTTTTTATTTCGACATCGCTAACTGAATAAGGTGGCTTATCTGAAATGCCATTATAATATGTGCTAATCATAAATATATTGCTAATAAGCGCGCTATGATGATTAATATATGCTGCATATTTTTCCCTGATACACTTAGGAATTGAGATATATGCGCCACGATCATACCATAAAGCTACTTTATTGGTAAGCAGACTTAGATCAATATCAAACATATCAGCACAAATAATATTGATATTATTACTTTGATAAACCCATTGATTTAACGGGTCTATTTTTGTTATGGAATAATCTAGTTCATAAGTTTTAAAAAACAGCTCCACTGCCTTTTTTGAAATTTCAACACCTATTACCTTTACACCTAACCTGGCAAGATAAATCATATCAATGCTTTTCCCACAAAAAGGAATAAAGCAGATATCGTTGTTCGTAAGCATAAATAAATGAAGATAGTTTTTTAGATGTACATTCACATCCTTTTGATCAAAAAATTCATAGTTATCATTCTCCCAACAACGAAGCCAAAATGCTTTGTCTTCAGGAAACTTATTCATAGCCACAGTTAAGATTAACAGGTACGGCTTCATCCATACGTTTGGGATAGGCAAGCCCCAGATTATTCATCAAATGAACATAGGATTCTTCGTCTATATTTTTAAGTCGAGGGTTGTGCTTTTTCTCTTCATAAATGCTAGAGCAAGTCATACCATTATAGTCATGGCCAGGGTAAACGATCGTGTTATCAGGCAGCGTAAATAACTTATGAATAATACTATGATACTGCTGTTTTGCAGAGCCACCCTGAAAATCACATCGCCCTGTTCCTCGAATAAATAAAGTATCGCCCGTAAAAATCATATTTTTGATAAGATAGCTATAGGAATCACTTGTATGACCAGGCGTGTATATGGCTTTTAGTGACAGATCTTCATCAATAGTAATAGTTTCCCCATCTTTAAGAAACACATCAATATACTTTGCAGATGATTCTTGCCCCATTACAATTTTACAGCCAAGTTTTTGCGCTAATAGCCCTGAGCCGGAAATATGATCAGCATGCGTGTGCGTCTCTAGCGTATACACAAGTGTTATACCAAGCTCAGATATAAGTCTAAGGTATTTTTCAACTTGCTCTTTTACAGGGTCAATAATAAGGCCTTTTTTAGATGCTAAAGAGATAATAAGATACGTATAATTACAGCTTTCTTTATCAAAGATTTGTCTGACTAAAATCATACTTCCTATCTCATATTATGCCGGAGCATCTGTTAATCGTAAATATGGCTTGATAACTTCAAATCCATTTTCAAACATTTCTTCTGCTTGTTCATTTGTAACACTAGGAACAATAACGCATTGCTCCCCTTTTTTCCAGTTAACAGGCGTAGCAAGACTATACTTATCTGTTAGTTGCAGTGATTCAATAACTCTTATAATCTCATCAAAGTTACGTCCTGTAGAAGCCGGATAAGTAAAGGTTAGTCGCACTTTTTTATCCGGATCAACGATAAAAACACTACGCACTGTCAAGCTATCTGAAGCATTTGGGTGAATCATCCCATAAAGTGCCGATACATTCATTGTCGAATCATCAATGATGGGGTAATTCACGACTGTTTTTTGTATTTCATTGATATCGTTTATCCACGCATGATGTTCTTCAACAGTATCAACGCTTAAAGCAATAACTTTACAATTAAGCGCGTCAAATTTCGGTTTTAATTTTGCTGCCATGCCAAGCTCAGTAGTACATACAGGAGTGAAGTCCTTTGGGTGCGAGAATAAAACACACCAGCTATCGCCGATCCACTGATGAAAGTCAATTTCTCCTACAGTTGTTTTTGCCTTAAAGTTTGGTGCATTGTCTCCTAATTGTATGCTCATCATAAGCCTCCTTGTAAATAAATACACAATAACAATTTTTTAAGGAAATTAATTAGATATCTTCTCAAATTACAAAGACAAACATCAAAATAATCATCATTCATATAAATATAATTACACGATTAAATAAGTCAAAATTCATCGTATAAAACATACAATTATGCTACATTATTTTTAAAGGAAAAAACCTCAAAAGGCTTTATGGATCAACTTCATCTGATTGAAACGTTTATTGATTATCTTAAAACCAATGATCGCTCATCTGCAACCATTAAAAGCTATGCCTCAGATTTATATTTGTTTGCCAAATGGTTTGAGGAAAAGAATCATGAAGAACTCCAAGCCAAAAAAATCACACCAACTGATCTTAGGCAATACAAGCAGCATTTAATTGATCATCCTATGAAACCAAGTTCAATTAACCGAAAGATCAGCGTATTAAAGCGCTTTATTAACTGGTTGTTACAGATTAATTACATTCAACAACGTTTTTCTTTTCCTAAAATGCTTAAGCATAATAATGCAATACCAAGGTGGCTTGATAAAAATCAGCAAGATATGATGATCAGCCACCTGGAAAAATATGCAAATAAATGTGATTATGCCATTATAAAACTTTTGCTGAATACTGGCCTGAGAGTCAATGAACTGGTTGAGCTAAAATGGACCCATATTCGTATGACCGATAAAAAAGGCGCGCTTACCGTATATTATCACAAAACTAACCATTATCGTGATATCCCTTTAAACAAAGATGCCAGATATGCGCTTATTACACTGGGTTTTGTCAAGATGTCTGGTAAAGATGAATACGTTATCACTGGCCAAAGAGGACAGCTTACCATTCGTGGTGTACAGCTGATGATAAAAAGACGCTTTGAATATACGGATCTTTGTTTTATTACGCCTCATATTCTGCGACATACCTTTTGCAAAAATCTTGTCGATGCTGACGTTTCACTTGAAAAAATTGCACTGCTAGCAGGCCATGAAAGCTTAAATACAACAAAGCTTTATTGCCAACCATCATTTGATGATTTATCTGATTTGGTTGATAGAATTGCCAGAAAGGAGTAAAGCCTTCTATATTATACCCCCTGTAAAGTAGCATTATATCAATAAATAAATTACTGAAGTATGGCCATCACTGCCTTGCACCTCTAACAATCATCATGTGGATAGCCGCAAACGGCGATGATCAAGTAAGTTGGCTTGATAACTGTCACACTTGTTAGTGCGTAACTTCTCAGTAAATTATACGATTAGATATATTAAAAAAATCACGTATTGTCATAATAATCAAACCAAAGTATTTTTCTCTTCCTTTAACATAGACCATCGATAATCATATAAACGTTGAAAGAATATAGGCCTTACCCTGGCCACTAAATTTATTTGCCCACATTGAAAAATACTCGCCACCAATAACTACGCTTTTCTTCCCTTTATCGGTGTCATTCACAACTAAAAGCTAGCAGGCGCAACAGGAAATATTATTATTTAATAAGCACGCTGAATAGCCTGCACACAAGGATTGCATACTTTTGTACGGTGTACACCCGTTTTAGTCTGTACTCCTTTCCCACTTAGAGGGTTCGGTACATCTGCCGTTTTATAACAATTACCACAGATAATCTGCCCACAGACTCGGCAATGGTGTTTATTTGTCGTAAATAAGGAACCGCGAATTCTTTGCGCGCAGACATAACAATTGTCACTACTATTATCAGCCTGCCACCGCCTTTCAATAAGCTCTGAATGCGGCACTTGTCGTCTTTCTTGTGTTATTTTTTTACGATCTTGTTGCCTAGTATAAATAAGATATTCCTCATAATTGCTATATCTTCTTAAAGGAGCATCTTCTAAATTTATGCTGCTATGTGGTATTTTTTTAAAATTGCCATATTTTAGCACATGTTCACATAAAGAAAGGAAGGTCATCTCTGTTGTTTGTCTACTTTGATCATAATAAAGCTCTAGTAGCATTTCCTCACAAAGAAATGTTAAACAGCTTTGTTTTTCTTCAGCCAACTGATAATCATCCAGTGAATTGTCGATAAACCGAAACATAAAGGGAATAATATCACGTGCTTTTGGTTTAAAATGCCCACTGTGAAAAAAGAAAGTATCTTGCTTGACAATGCCAGCGCAATCTGTTACACCTTCTTGTGTCAAAGCTGGGTGACCGCCTGAGGAAAAAAAGTCAAACACAGTGATCTCATCCCCACCATCCCAGACAAAATCACCACAATAGTGCTCATCAAATACAACCGGTGTTTCAAAAATCCCTTGATAGCTACATCGAAGCCTGATGATCTTTTTACTGCCTAGGTCACGAAAGTTGTTATCATAGCCTTCACTACACTGAATTAAGCCGCCGGTTTCCATTCCAATTTGCTCTGTATAATCTTTTTTAAGCTTTATATAGTCACTTATATGCATAAATCCTCTGTCCTTTTACTTTCTAACTCTTCTTCTATGCTATTTTATGACATGCACAAAAAGCATTTATGTGATAAAAAATACCATTTTCATATCATAAAATAAACATATGATTTTGCTGTAGCCATTTTTTTGATTTAGAACGGATGATAAAACATCCATAACACAAGTTGCGCAACACATACGACTGTTATGTTAACGAGTATCAGAAAAACGCCCTGAAAGCCAAATTCTTTTCATGCACTAGCGTCTAAAACGACATCTGCAAAAGAATAACTGCCTGTGATATTTATGGAATCCCTCAAAAAATCGCGAAAATGTAGAGTGCTTAGTTAAAACTTTTGCATAGCCTAGTATAGCTTATAGCTATTACTCACCCCACGGGTTAATTAGTTTAATTTTAATCTCTTTAAAGTCAGATATATTTCTTGTTACAAGTGTCATGCCAAATACTTTAGCAGTAGCTGCAATCAAAGCATCTCTTTCTGACTTAGGGTTGGGGACATAAAATTTTGCACATTGCTGTGCTACCTTCACATCTACAGGTAGAATCCTATCTTTAAAAACAGGTAATACTTGTTTGTTTATCCAGTTTCTTAATAAAGCACCTTGCTCTTTATCTTTTCTTTCTTTATTTAATATACCCATTTCTAATTCAAGAACCGTTATTGCTGATATATACATACCAGATACAGGACACTCCTTTGCCCACTTAGCTACATTTTTATCTGCCCTACCCGATGACATTTTACGTATTTCAGAAACAACATTAGTATCTAGCAAAAACATTAATCAAAATCCTCAGCTTTAAAACCACCTGGTAACTTAGGCACATCAAAATCAATATCTCTATCCATTGCTAATAAGCTAATAATATCTTTGTTTCCTTTTTTATTAGTAAGTTTCTCATATTCTTTAGCACTCAACATGACATAAGCTGTCTTACCCCTATCAGTAATAAATACCGTATTATGTTCAGCAGCAGTTTTGACTTTATTTGGATTTTGATTAAATTCTCTACTTGAGAATGTTGTCAATTTCATGATCATCTCCATAAACGTAGGTATATAACTACATTATATAAAGTTGATTCCGATATGTCTATATTAAGTCACAAAAACATGATTTAAAAGCATGCTTTATTCCCTTTGCCTCGACAATAAAACTAATAGGTATAGAGTACCAATAATCGGCGCGATTAACCCTGCTGGAATTTCAGTTGGTGAGAACAGCCAGGTTGATAACATATCAGAAAACACAGCCAATAAACTGCCAAAAATAAAACTTATGATTACAAGTTGTCTTGGGTTTGTTACCCCCAACATTCTAGCACAATGTGGCCCCATCAACCCAATAAAGCCAAACATGCCTACGCTTGCAACAACTGATGCGCTTTGCAGCGTTGCTAACAGCAGCAATACAAATTGGGCAAGATAAAGGCTTAGTCCCAATGATTTTGCTTTTTGCTGCCCAAAGACTAAAACATTCAACCATGGGGCAACCAGGTAACAAAGTGGTAAGGTGATTAAAATAATCCAAAAAAGTCTTTGTACATCTGACCATCCATGACCATAAAAGCTGCCAGTCAACCAACGAAGCACCTCGGATGCCTGCATTCCTGATGTAGCCAATAAACCTGCATTAATCGCTGCATACAATGCGCCTAGTGATATGCCAACCATTGCCAATTGAACTGGCTGAAAATCTAATTTTTTTGCTAAAGCAATGACAATCCCAAAGGCTAACAAACCGCCTAAAAATGCGATAAGCTGCACACTCCACCATGGTGCTTGTGGGAAAAAAATTAAAAGCATCAATGCCGTACAAGTTGCCCCTTGTGTCACGCCTAAAACTTCTGGAGATGCCAGCACATTTTGGATAACCCCTTGAAAGAATAAGCCACTTAAAGCCAAGGCACCGCCTGCTAATATGGCAAGCATTATTCTAGGCAGGCGAATATCAACGTATAAAAAATGGCTCAGTGTATCACTATCAAATAACTGCCCATTGCATATTGATTTTAATACCATAAGGCCATCGGAAAATAAAAGTGCAATAGCGATAAAGCCAAATCCAGCAAGTAAAATATAACGCATTTTTAATGGTGTCTTTAAACAAGCCAGAATGATTTTATCCTGCTTATGTAAAGAAAAACGATTAAGCCTTAACAGTGCCCATAATAAAACAGGTGCACCTAAAACTGCTGTAAGCACACCTACTGAAACGTTAATATATAAATGGCTGGCAATTATTAAAGTAATAAGATCAGCAAAAATCAAAACCAATGCACCAAGTATAAGGCACAGGAAAATAAAAAATTTGCCAGATCTTATGCCAAAAACACGTAATACATTTGGGATAAACAGGCCAATAAAGCTTATTGGACCAACCAATATAACAGCGCATGAAGTAAGTACCACACCAAAGCCAATCATTAACCAACGTATCATATTCACAGGTACACCAAGGCTTGCTGCAGACTCATCCCCCAGCCCATAAATTTTGATCATACGGCTTATCATAAAGCTTACTAAAATAATACCAAATATATATTTCCATAACATTGCTATGTTCAGCCAGTCTTGCTGTTCAACGTCTCCTGCCCCCCATAAGAACAACCCTGCCACACTTTGCTCAAAATAAAGACTTAAAATAGCGGCAAAAGCACTTAATGACAACGAGATAGCCACACCTGCAAAGATAATCCGTACAGGGTCATTGTACTTATAAGTCAAGGTAAAAACGATAAAAGCGGCAATACTGCCGCCAATCATTGCCGCTAATAACTGATAAGTACCTGCTACGGTTGGAAAGAAAACCAACGTTATGACCAATGCTAAATGTGCACCATTGCCAACACCTAAAAGATTAGGAGAAGCTAAGAGATTTCGGCTTGCCTCTTGAAATAAGAACCCGGCCAAAGCCAGTGCACTGCCGGCTAATATCGCTGCAAAAAGCCTTGGTAAAGCCAGATACCATAAAGTCACATCATTTATTTGGTAAGCGCTAAGATGGCGGATTAATAGCTTATAATTATCACCTGAGGCCACATGCAGGTAATACAGCGCTAATAATACCGCACCTGCAGTTATTAGCAGCAACAAGGATGACCTGGATAAAAAACGTGTATTCATATAGCGTGCTGGTGGGATTTTTTCACAAGAATATCTGTTATTTGCAAGACAAAATCAGCCACAGCAACAGGACCACCCCATGGCCAGCTTTTTTGTCCAAGCTCAAAAGCCAAATCTGCTTTTACAAACCCAAAGCTTTGCCATAACTTTGAATGTATTGTCCTTTGTAATTGTGAGTCATCCGATCGCTCATTAAAATAGAAAAAGTTAAAAACACCTAACGGCCTTAACGTATTAATGCCAACGGTTAAATAGCCCATACCAGCCTCACCTGCTTTCACCTGCCAGGCAGGTTTCAACCCAACCTGTTTTAGTGCATCCATGGCAACAGAATCCGTGGTAAATAAACGAACTTTTGGGCTTCCTGGAAGAAATTGTGCTATTGCTATTCTATCACTTTTAAGAAGCCCTTTTGCTTTTAATTGCGTAATTGTCTGTCTGGCTTTTGCTATTTTTTGCTGATATTGCTTAAGCACTTCTTTGGCTTTTTTTTGTTTACCAAGTGCCTTTGCAACAAGATTAAATTCATATAGCATCTGATTTAAAGGCGATTTATGATCTTCAGGCACTTGAATATAGGAAAAAAGTAAAGTTGGTGCAACTTTCTGTAATAAAGCAAAAGCATTGGTATTACGCAAATAAGTCCCAATAATCACATCAGGCTTAAGCCTTGCCATGGCTTCGATATTAGGAGCCGCTCGACGCCCTACATCTTTTGTGTCTTTTAGCTTTGTTGCAAATACCCCATCATAGTCCATATAGCTTTTGATATCCGCCACACCAACTGGAATTATGCCTAAACTTAACACCATCTCTGTGTAACGATGTTCAAGTGTAATAACCCGTTTATGCTTAAATACCGTAAGCTCACCATTTTCAGTAGGAATAGACACTTGTGCCTGGCTAATACCACCAACCAATAACATCATTATTAATCCAAAAATTCTGTAATATCGTTTCATGTGTTCCCCTTATGTAACTTGAAATTGTATTGGTATATTAACTTGATACTGCGCTTGGCAATGTGCAACAACAGGTAAACGATGTGCACTTTCTAACATTTGTCTGACCGCGGTATCTAAAATGTCACTGCCTGTTTTTTTAATTATCTCATAGCGTTGGATATTGCCCTGGCAATCAAGCCAAATACGTGCTTTAGCATCACCTGTAATATGTCGCCTTAACGCTAAAGGTGGGTAATAACGATAACGCTTAAGTGCAATAAGAAGCCTTTGCTTATAATTAGCCGTTATTTTTGCCTGGCCACCAAGACCTTCACTTTTTCCACCCTTTATCTGCTGGCGTGATGCCTGTTTTTGCGCTTTTTCAGCAACGGCCTTATTTATCGGTAATGGTTTTTGCTTTATTATTTTTTTTTCCTGCACCTTTGTGCTAAGAGACTGATCTTTTATTTCACTGCTTTTCATCTTTGGTATTGGTTGAGGCGTTGTCGTGTGCTTAATTACCTTTTTTAATAGTGGTTTTTCTTTTGTTTGTGACATAGGATTTTTTACTTTTTTGTCTACTTCATGCATACCACCTGCAATCGCAATCGTGTAAATCTGACTGTTACCTAAATCGCTACCTTTAGGTGTTGAAGCAGCATCAAAACCAAAAAAAGCCAACCCACAGAAGACAACTATCAAGCACAAGCCATAAACGCTACTAATCTGATAAAAGCGAATATCCATATCACCCACCCTTGCTTGCCACAAGCAGTTGAATGTCATTAAAATAGGGTCTAAGCGCCTTTATCATTGTAATAATCCTGCTTGCCTGTGCATTATTTTGTGTTGCAAGCAACACATGGCTTTGACAAGTTTTTGCAAGCGATGACAGTAATGCTTTATTATTTGAAATAGGTTGTTGCTGATACAAAAGCTTTTCATTTGCAATATGAATCGTGCATTTTTCATCCAGATCAAGTGCCTGCGCCTTATCAACAAGTGGCGGGCTTACATCAAACCTTTTTTGCGAGATGTGTCCGGCAACTAAAAAAAACACAATCAATAAAAAAATAATATTAATCAATGAAAAAACGGACTCAACTTCTTTTTTATGTTTCTTTTCACGGTAAAACACCATCTGGCTTTGCCTCTTATACTATTGCTGTTTGTTATCAAAATATACAGGAATATCAAGTGTTTTCATCATCAAGGCAACATCCGCTAATGACTGAATATCTGCTTGGGGCGATATAAAAACAGTTGCTTTTAACCTGTTATTGTCAGCCATCCTTGCCAATTGTTGTTTTAACTGCACTTGAGTAAAAAGCTTATGGCCATATTGAAGCTTATTATTTGCCAACAGCATAATAGTAATCATTTTGCTTTTTTGTGCTTGATTGGTGCTTGTATTAGATTTATTAACTTTAAGTGAAATCTTTTCAAAGCGAATAAATTGAGAACTTAACATAAAAAAAATCAGCAAACACAACAATACATCAATCATTGGCACTAAGCTAATCGCTGATTTTTTGCGTCTTTTACTAAAGTCCATTTTAAGCCTCTAAGTGATTAATCCGTGTGACCTGATCACTCATTATTTCACGAATTCTTTCCACTTGTGCATCAAGATAATGAAAACCTATCTGTGCTGGAATTGCGACACTTAAGCCAAGTGCTGTTGTAATCAATGCATGCGAAATCCCACTGGATAAAAGTCCTGGGTCAACATAGCTTGCTGATTTAATCGCAGAAAAAGCCATGATAATCCCAATAACGGTTCCTAAAAGGCCTATTAAAGGAGACAAGTGTGATAAAACCTCTAATGGGCGCAAATATTGCTCTAATTGATTAAGCTTGTATTGTGCAATGCGTCGCACTTCTGAATCCACAACTGTTTGCTGCTTTTTCTCAATAAATTTCAACTGAATCAATGCTTTAATAACACTGCAAACCGGATGTCTGCTTTGCTGTAAGCTACCGACAAGTGTAAGACATTGCTGTTGATCAGCAGCGTTTGAATAGAACATCATGCTTTTTTTATGCCACACACCCATACGAGCGAACTGCCAGCCCTTCACAATCAGTATGGTTAAAACAAAGATCCCAAGAAAGATCAAAATAAAGCCAACTATACCAACATTTGTATATAAATTCCCCATGATTTTACCTTTTACAACATCTTAATCGCATTGATCTACATTTTACATAAAAGATAACGATTATCAATTGTATTTTTAAAATCATCTGTTAGAATAACTTTCTCTGATATAAATGAAAACGATTATCATTAACGAAAAGAAATCAAATCGAGGGGAAATATGCAAAGTCAAACAAGGGGAACTCCATCTTATCAATCAACACTTAATAAACCAATGGCTGTTGCAACGCTTATAGGTATTACTCTTGGCTCAATACAAACAGTAACGGCTGATACAACATCAAATCTTCAAGACAATACGCTTAGCACAGACACGCTTGTTGTTCAAGGTGACTGGCTTGGTAAAAGTGATATCAAAGATGTACAGACTTATCCGGGTGCGCGTTCACTTATAACACAAAAACAAATTCAAGATTCAGGTGCCACAGATGTTCAAGGGGTGCTTCGCAGCATTCCAGGTGTGCGCGTGGAAGATGAAGCATCAGGAACAGGTGTATTACCCAACATCTCTGTGCGCGGCCTTAATCCATTAAGAAGTGTCGATCTCCAAGTGCTTGTCAATGGGATACCATTAGCTTTGGGGCCCTATAGCGCCACGGGTCTATCGTTGTTTCCTGTAACATTAGATATGATTCAAAAAATTGATATTGTTCGAGGCGGTGCTGCCGTACAATATGGACCTAATAATGTCGGCGGGGTAATTAATATTATTACCAAACCAATTCCGACCGATTATCAAACCACTATTGGTCAACAACTTCAAGCAGCACCAACCGGAAAGCTCTTATCAACTGAGAACCTTCGTACAGGTGGATTTTTAAGTGATAATTTTGGTACACAGTTTCAAGCCAATGTGACACGGGGTGATGGCGATCGTGATCATACCTACACAAAAATTGATAACTTCTTATTAAACCTTGATTACTGGCCAAGTGTAAGCACAGAAGTAACCTCAAGTTTACAATACTATCATGCTGACGCTGAGCTTCCAGGCGCTTTAACACCTGAGCAATATAATGATAACTGGCGCCAGTCTGATACCCCTTATAACGATTATTATGCTGAAACCTATCGCAGTAGTTTAACCTTAACTCATGACTTTGAAAATAACAGTCAGTTTAAATGGGTCAACTATTATAACAAAAGTCGTCGAAACTTTATGTTTCAGTATCCTTTAGTTGCCACAGACACTATTGAGTCTATTCGACAATCCCCAAGAACATATCATGTCTTTGGTACAGAACCAAGCTACAACTTCATTATTGATCGCTGGATTAAACAAAAGTTTATTCTTGGCGGACGTTATCTTTATGAGGATATTTTCTTTCCTATTTACAGCAATGATATCAACGATGGAAATGCTTCAACGATAAAACAATGGCAATCCTATACCAACGCTTTTGCCGCTTATATCAGTGATACCCTTTACTTTTTAAATGATCGTTTACAGATTACCCCTGGTATGCGCCTGGAATCCGTTCAGCAAAACTTTCATGATCAGCTGAATCCCAGTAACAGCAAGACAAATAATACAACAGAATGGCTGCCTGGTTTAACCATCGGCTATCAACTCAATAAGGCTATTTATTTATTTGCCAATGCACAGCGCTCATTACTACCCCCACAAATGAGTGAGGTAGGCAATAGTAATGGCGCTAATTTAACTTCAGAGCTTGCTAATAATTATGAAATTGGCACACGTACACACATCACAAAAGAAATACAAACCAATATCACGCTGTTTAGAACCGACTTTGATAATAAAATTGAAAAAACAAGCTCTGACACATTACAGAACGTTGGCAAAAGCGTTGAACAAGGTATTGAAACCCAGCTTATGTATGCACCAGCTTTTATTAAAGGCTTGGATCTTACCCTAGGATATACCTATCTTGATGCTACGATTAAAGAAGGATCAAATGCCGGAAACCGTCTGCCTTATACATCAAAAAACCAGTTTAGTCTCATAACCAACTATCAATATCACAGTTGGAACTTTAATATCAGCGGTTACTACTTAAGCAGCGCTTTTAGTGACCCACAAAATACGGATCCACAAACAATCGATGGCAGTCAAGGGCCAATACCTGCTTACTGGTTATGGAATTTAGCAATTAATAAATCATTTAAACTTTCGCAAAAGACAAAGCTACTTGCCAGCTTTTCGGTTCACAATCTGTTTGATAAACAGTATTTCTTTAGAAACGTAGATGTAAGTAGTGGCATTACACCAGCACCAGGTCGCTACTTTGTTTTTGGTTTACAGATGACATTTTAAGGATTAAAAGATGAATGACAAAATAGTTGTTTTAGCGCATGTGCCAACAAAAGAGCTTACTGATGGCATCATCCCAACGATGATTAAGCGAGACATCCCTGTTATATTGCTTACAGATGTGCCCGGCCAATATAACAATTTTATCACACAATATCATGAACAGATTACTTTAGTGGCATGTGATGTATTTAATCCGATTACCGTAATCAATGTATTAACCGATTATCAGATTAAACCATTAGGCGTTTTTAGTAATAGTGATCATTTACAAACCTCAACCAGTATTGTTGCCGAGTTTTATCAACTTGCTGGCAAAAACTGGCATGTAACACAGCTTACTAAGAATAAACACCTCATGCGTCAACACCTTCTCTCTGCCGGTTTGTCAAATATGTGGCAATACATGGCAAACACAATGGCAACACTTAAGCAGCTTTTACCCAAGCTTAGTTACCCTTTAATCATCAAACCTTGCTTAGGTGTTGCCAGTCAAGGTGTCAAACTTATTATGGATAAAAAACAGCTGATTGATTACTGCCAAAAAGCATGGCAAGAATCGCCGTGTGCGCTTTTATTAGAGAAATATATTGAAGGCACACTTTATAGCATTGAAACACTTGGAAATGGATATCAAATACAGGTTTTAGGTGGTTTTGAAACAAGAATTGGCAAACCACCCTATTTCATTGAAACAGGCGCAACCTGGCAAAATGAATTTAATCACTACATCACACAACAACTATTACAGCAATTAGATTACCTGGGTGTTAACTTTGGCGCCTGTCACACCGAGTTTGTGTTTGACCGACACACAAACTCGGTTGAGATTATCGAGGCCAACTATCGCTGTGCTGGCGACAATAGAGCCTTTTTATTAGATAAAATATATGGAGAAAATTATTTTGACTGCTTGATAGATCTTTATCTTGGCGAGAAATCTATTCATTTACAAAAAAGCTTTAATGCCGGGCAAATCGAATTTTTTGTTGCAGATAAAAGTGGCTTTATTACTGATCATCCTTGTGACTATACAAAACAGCTAAAAAATCAACTGCAGTGCTTTAATGCAATTAAACAAACACATGATCATATCCAGCTAAGTCATTCAAATAAAGACTACTTAGGAATCTTACAAGTCATTGGCAAAGATCAAGCACTAATTGAACAAACGATTAACAAGGAAAAGGAAAAATTATGCTGGCAGATAAAGGAATAAAACGATCACATTGGTGTTTTGGACGAGACTATATTATTAAGCGTTTAATCGATACCTTTATTCGTGAGAAGATCGGTCCATTTTCACACCCAATATTTGATCAACACACACAAAGGCTCTACGTTAGACTTGGTGATAAAGTCATTTCTTTTGTGGTGAAGGAAACACATTTTTTGCAATGCTACCAAACACAGCACGCTTACTGGTTTGAAGATAACTGTGATAAAAAGCGCAGTAATATTATCAGCCTATTAAGGGCACTTTATCGTTATTATCAAGTTACACAGCCTTATGAGTTACAACAAGCTATTGATGAATATAAGACCGCTGTACTGCATCATATTGCTTTGCCTGAACAAAAAAAAGAAACTGCGTTTGCGCATACCATGCTTTATTATGAACATCTGGCATCACGACAGGATCACCCGCTTTTCCCAACCGCACGTGCAAAGCTTGGTTTTTCTTTAAAAAACTTAGCAGAATATACCATTGAATATCAGGCAAGTTTTCGTCTTTTATGGTTTGCCGTGGATAAAAGATACTGTGCTATTCAAGGAAAATTACCTGATTTTTGGCCACAGGCGATTGAATTTGATTTTGATGATGCGTTATTAGAGAAATATCAGATTATTCCAGTTCATCCTTTCTCAAAAGAATCAGTTATTACTTATTTGAAAGCGCATAAAATTCCTTATTATCTTTTAGCAAAAGCCGGTAAGGTAACCCCTGGCTTGTCTGTGAGAAGCGTTTTTTTAAATGATTACCCACACATACAGATTAAGCTTCCGTTGGCTATTTGTACATTAAGTGCCAAAAATATCCGTACGATAAAACCATCAACGATTCATGATGGTGCGTTGATTCAACAGATCCTTCATACAATTACAACCAGTGATGCAGCTTTAGATAATAAATTATTACTTACGGACGAAAGCTGTGGTGGAAGCATTAATCAATCTTCTGAGATTGGTTTTATTGTTCGAAGATACCCCAAGATACTATTTAGTGATGATTGCTGCACTGTTTCTGTTGCCTCATTAACTGCCCAAAAAGATAATAAACCTGTCATCATCCATTTAGCAGACACATATTTTAATGGACAATTACAAACGCTATTAACGGATTATATCGATCTGATTTTACAAGTGCATTTACCACTTGTATTGACCTATGGCATTGCTTTAGAAGCCAATCAGCAAAATAGTACCGTAGTCATTCACAAAAAAAGCAAGACTTTACAACTTTTGCTTAAAGACAACGACACCCCTCGAATCGATCCAATACGCTTAACACAAGCTATTCCTTCTTGCTGGGAAACACTCAAAAGTCTAAAAGATACGCGTATTATTCAAAGTAATGAAACTTCGTGCTTTCAAATGTTTAGTACGATTATTTGGCAGCTTAATTTAGCATGTATATTACAACCACTAATTAAGCAAAAATATATCACAGCACAAAATGCTTACCAGCTTCTTTATAACCGCTTTGTACTGGCATTAAAACAGACCAACTGTGATCTTGAACAAAAACAGCGACTTTACCGCTATTTATGCATACGTCCAACACTTGATATTAAATACCTTTATACCTCTGGGACATTTTTGCCTAAGACGCATACTTTCAAGGGTGATATTAATAAGTTCTATGGTAATGATGCTAAGAACTTTCTTCACCATATTCATCTGGTTCAACATCATAATGTATTGCAAAAAAAGGTGCAGGATGAACAACATATCCAGGCATAACATTATTTTCTGTGTGCTTTTATGCCATTTTATTTCCGCACTAAGCACACTTGGCATTGCCCCATTTTTTAGCTTAATACTCAATATTGGGTTTGGCCAAAAACCTTCACTATTAATCGGGTTATTATACGTCGTACCAAGCCTGTTAACGGCAATTTTTGCACCTTTATGGGGGAGGCTGGCTGATAAAATCAATAAAAAATCTGCACTACTACGCGCTCAATTTGGCTTATCATTAAGTTTTTTAATCGCAGCCCTTTCACAAGGACATTTAACCATTTTTATATTTTCACTATGCCTTCAAGGGATATTAGGTGGTACTTTGGCTGCCGCTAATGCTTATTTAGCCACATCTGGCAATGGATATACCTTATCAAAACAGCTCAATATGACACAATTCTCAGCCCGAGCAGCCTTTTTAATTGCACCGGTGATGATTGGGTTTTTGCTTCATTATTTTAATATTTTTAGCATCTATTCGCTATTGGCTGCTATTACTTTTGTCTCTGCGCTTATTACTGCCAGAATACTGCCATGTGATATAAAAACAGCGACGAATTTACCACAAAAGGCAAGACCCACACCGCATAATATTCCCACAAATATCTACCCACAAAGCCTACCCTACGGGTTATTGCTTTTGGGAAATTTCATGCTCAGTATGACACTGGTCGTTAGTTTCCCATATTTCATATTAATGACGAATACGCTTTTTCATATTCCCTTTGGCAGTTTTTCTGGTTTGTTATTTGGCCTGCCACATGCCATCTACTTAATCACACTTTTTAGCTTACAAAAGCACGTTATTATAAAATCACAACAACCATGGATTTTCATCAGTGCCTTGATCGTATTATCACTCAGCTTTGTTGCACAGATATTAACATATAGCCTTATACCTCTTATTTTGGCAAGGTGTATTATGGGAATTGCAATGACCATTAGCTATGTCAGTCTAAATACAATGATCGCTAATATTCCTTTTAAACAGAAAGAAGGTGCAATCTTTGGCTGGCTGGATAGTTTTAATAAATATGGTGGTGTTGCCGGTGGTATTGCAGCAGGTATTTTATTCTCATTCTTTGGTATTAAATCTCCCTTTATTTTTGCAGGCTTAACACTTATCAGTTTTTGTTTCATCCTTATGGGGTATTTTGTTATTTACGCCATGATACAAATAAATTCTAAACGGAGTATATTATGAATCAGATCAGTTATACTATAGATGCACCTTTATCAAACACATATGATAACAAAAGTTTTTCACAAGAAAACAGTGATTGTATTGCAAACCTGCATGCAAGCGCTGCCTTACTTAATTGCTATCTTCGAGAAGTTGCGCAAAATGACTACCAACTTGTGGTAAAAAAAGACAATCCATTCTCATGTCACCTGCAATTTAATCTTGCCGGCTATATAATATCTGCTTGTGTCCAAAAGCCATCTTATACACATTTTTTCACACTAACCTCTCCACTTTATGCCCATGACGCCCATGGCGTCCAATCGCAAATTGATTATCTTGAATTTCTGATATTGATTAATCATCAGTTAGCCAAAATCTATAATACAACATTTAATCTTGAGTTTATTATACAAGCAAAAAACAGCCTGCAAAACATTATATACTTTTTAACACAGCCCCAGAGAAATAGCTATATAAACCACTTTATCAGCTCAGAGCAGAACCTGATTTTTGGCCATGAATTTCACCCAACACCAAAGTCACGTTTTGGCATTGACATAAAAAAGCTTCTTGCCATCTCTCCAGAAGTCAGTGCACGTTTTCAACTGTATTACTTTAATATCCCAAAATCACGATTAAAAATTTATCATGCGGATACGAAAATACCTAAACTCCCTGATGCTTTTATTGACCATGGTGAAACCATTGATTATCCACTTCATCCTGCTGAGGCTGAAATCTTATTAAACAACCCTGATTTAATACAGCGCTTGCAAAAATACAATATCACGCCCATCGGACAAAAAGGAGAATACTTCTATCCTACTTCTTCTCTTCGCACTCTTTTTCACCCTGAAGATGACTACTTTTATAAGTGCTCACTGCATGTACGACTTACCAATTGTTTACGTAAGAATGCTGTTTATGAACTAGAAAGTGCCGTTGTGATTAATCATATTATTGCGCAATATCAACAATCTTCTTCTGGCAATACTTGCGCTGATGTCAGCATATTGGCTGAAACACATGCTTATACTCTAGCGCTATCTAAAGATCACGCATATGATCAGGATCTACAGACATACTTTGGTATTATCTTACGTAAAAATCTTCCAAAGTCTTTTCAGACAAACACTTACGTTGCATTAAAGCTTTTTTCTCAATCATCTCATCAGCAGGCGCCAATTATTAACCTGTTGATGGAAAACCAGAGGATACAAGATATAAAACCAAAAGCCATTAACTGGTTTCACAGTTATGCCCACAAGCTTGTGCACTTTATTTTTGACTATTACTTTAATGCAGGAATTGTCTTTGAACCACATTTACAAAACGTGCTAATCACCATTGAAAATAATAATCCCGTGCATCTTTTCATCCGTGATCTTGAAGGTACAAAACTTTGCCGATCAAAATATCAACCTGAGCATTTTGATATATTGTCACAAAGCGCTAAATCAGCCTGTTTTTACATGGAACAACAAAGCTTTAATCGCCTTGTCTATTGTTTAATCTTTAATAACTTTGCCACAGTTATTCATTATCTAAGCTTGGAAAGTTTCTCATTAGAAAAGCAGCTTTGGCATCGTTTACGCACGATAATAGCAACTTATTGCAACAAACAGGATATTCAACAAAATACCTTTGCACAACAGACTTTGAATACGATTTTAACGGCAGAAACATTGTCTTATAAAGCCAATTTAATTACTCGCTTTTTAAAGTCAGCCGACAAAGATGCCACCTATATTCGCTTAACCAATCCACTTATTATAAAGGATTAAAAATGTCAGATATTGTTATAGACAGTGAAAATATAACAGCAGTACAAACACCTAAAATACCGACTATTGTGCTGGATAAAATAAATAAGATCAAAACACAATCGCCAAAGATTCCATTATGTGCTTATCTTTATGATCTTGATGGTCTTAATAAACATACAAGGGCTATTTATCAAAAATTGCCTCAAAATGCTGAGATATTTTATGCGACAAAGGCAAATGCAGAAGAAGCCATTCTTACCACCATTGAAAAAAACTGTGATGGTTTTGAGGTTGCCTCCCTAGGTGAATTAACCAAAATTCGTCAGCTATTTCCACAAAAAAATATTGTTTTTGGCGGACCTGGAAAGACCGATGCAGAACTTGAGGCATGCTTTGATCATCATGTTCAATATATTCATGTTGAAAGCCTGTTTGAATTACAACGTTTAGCACATATCAGCCAGCAACGGCAACAAACCATTAATATCCTTTTTCGTTTGAATATCACCTTTGATGCACTCAAGCATACGCGCTTAATGATGGGTGGCAAAGCAACCCCTTTTGGCATGGATGAGAAAATGCTAAACGCATGCCTTTGTTTTTTGAAAAATGCCCCCTTTATTCAACTTCAGGGATTACATTTACATCTGGTTTCTTTTCAAATTGATGAAGATGCACACATTGAACTTATCAAGCAATATATTGATTACTTGCATCAATTCAACAAAAAGCATTATTTACAATTAAAGCATTTAAACGTTGGTGGTGGTATTGGTGTTAATTATCAGGATCCCACACATGTTTTCAACTGGTCTTATTTTTTTCAAAATCTTGATCAGATACTGAATCAATCATGTAATCAAGACATCGTACTTCGCTTTGAATGCGGTCGCAGTTTAACTGCTTATTGTGGTTATTATGCTGCTGAAGTGCTTGATATCAAACAAAGCCATGATACTTATTTTGCGGTAGTTCGAGGTGGCACACATCATTTTCGCACCCCCTATGCCCAAAGTCATAGCCATCCCTTTTCAATAATCAATATTGACCATTGGCCACATACTTATCCAAGAAATACTATTTACCACCAAACCTGCCATATTGTCGGCCAACTATGTACACCCAAGGATATCCTTGCGTATAATACACCTATTCAAAAATTATCCCATGGTGATATTATTGTATTTTCACATGCTGGTGCTTATGCCTGGAATATTTCCCACCATGACTTTCTATGCCACCCACACCCGGATCACTACTTTTTAAAAGAGGATATTACGTATGCAAACTAATATATGTTTACAGGCTGAAAAAATCAGCCTGGCTTACAAAGATAAAACTATTTTACAGGATATCAACTTACAAGTGCCTTTGGGTAAAATTTCAGCGATCATTGGACCTAATGGCTCAGGAAAAACAACCCTCTTACGTATTTTATCCGGCTTAATTCCACCATCAGGTGGCCAGGTTTTTCTCTATAATAAACCCTTATCTAACTACAGACAAAAAGAAATTGCCCAAAAAATTGCCTTTTTACCACAACGCTCAGCGATTCCGGATAATTATACTGTTTTGCACCTTTTAGAAGCTGGACGTTTCCCCCATCAAAGCCTCATTAGAAAAAATATAAACAAGGATAGTGAAGTCATTGACTGGGCTTTGGATGTGACAGATATGCGCGCATATAAAAATCAATTGCTTTCAAAACTCTCAGGTGGGCTCCAACAGCGCGCCTGGCTTGCAATGGTGCTTTGCCAGCAAACACCGATTATTATTTTAGATGAACCTGCGACTTATTTAGATATTAAACACCAATTGCAACTATTAGAACTGATTAAATCGCTTAATATTCAATATCATAAAACAATTTTATGGGTACTTCATGATTTAAGTCATGCGGTTCAAACTAGTGATTACCTGTTTGTTTTAAAACAAGGCAGACTTATTGCGAAAGACACGCCGCAAAAGATTATAAGCAGTAATATATTAGCACAAACCTTTGAGGTTGCGCTTGCCGAAAGTTACTTCAAGGCTCACGTCTCGTTGACTCTTCAGACTCTATAATGCCAGTTTGAAATAATATATCTTCTTCATCCCTTCCAATATACCTAATGCCCATCTCTGCGCCATACTCGCGTAACAGCTCCACAATTGCCGCCCCCTCACGCATAGCAACAGCACAAGAAAGCGGTGTGATATTGCCAACAGCCCTGTTTGCATCAGCACCATGATCAAGTAAAAGCGCTACCATTTCCACATTACCTTCTCTAACTGCATAAAGTAGTGGCGTAAAACCACGAGAACCAACGACATTCACATCAGCACCATGATCAAGTAAAAGCGCTGCCATTTCCACATCACCTTCTCTAACTGCATAAAGCAGTGGCGTAAAACCACGAGAACCAACGGCACTCACATCAGCACCATGCTTAAGTAAAACCTCCACAATATCACGATCCCATTTTAAAGCGGCTAAATGCAATGGGGTTTCTCTGAAAGCATTACGTATATTCACATCAGCGCCATAGCTCAGTAATAATTTAATAGCATTAAAATGCTCAGCACGTCTTTGCATCTGCGCGTTGCGATCAACTATCAAAGCAGCGCTATTAAACTCACTTAGTAGTTTATCCTCTTCTATTTCTGCTATCTCTTCCTGTCTTGCTCTGCACTCATCCTCAACGATTCCAACTTCCCAAGCACGATCAAAAGTAAATGCTAAATCCAATGCTGTTCTGATATTATCTTTACCATCAATTGTTTCAGCAGTAATATCAGCACCCGCCTCAAGCAAAAGCTTTACTATCTCAGCATTACCCTTTTTGCTTGCAAGATGTAATGCAGTAGTCCCATGAGAATTTGTAATATCCACATCAGCACCATTTTCAATTAAAAGTTGCACAATTTCGCGATGGCCATAAAAAACAGCGACATGCAGTAAAGGCGTGTCCTCCCTGTTTTTATTAGATATATTCACATTACCACCATTACTCAGGTAATATTTAACTTCCTCTATATTTCCCTTTCCTACTGCATCAAATAGATGTCGAGTAGACATCTCTGT
>NZ_QLIT01000269.1 GCF_003574485.1 Facilibium subflavum | reverse complement strand
TGAAGGCAGAATTTAAGTACTATGAAAAATTTACACAGTTAGATGGATGGGCTCTTAATTAAATTTGAAGGCAGAATTTAAGTGCTATGAAAAATTTACACAGTTAGATGGATGGGCTCCTCCGGATGGCTCCTGGGTTCCCACACTACTCGCTCTGGTGCTGTTTGTGCTTCTTCCATTAGTGACGTTGGGGAATCAGACTGCTTTTGTTGATTAATTTTTTGTTGTCTTCCTACTAATTCCCTATGGAAGTCATTCACCTGTTGATTATAATCACTCGCATCCTCATTGATATTATATGGATGAATTTGATCTACAGAATAACCAGCCTTTATCAGTGCTTTAAAAATCTTTTTATAGGCTTTTTCATTAAGTTTGCCATTTTTATTTATACACAGAATACTGACATCACTACTTTTAAATAAGTGCTTAGCTAAATTTGCACTGACCCGTAACGATTCTTTATCTTCTAAACCAAAACCACTAATTACGCTGGGCATGGCTCGACAAAGCACTTTTTCATCATTGCCTTTTGTTGTTTTAATTTCTATATAGTCCTCGCCTTTAAAGACTTTTAATTTATCAAAACCATCACCCTTACTTGCAAATAGCTCTTTAATAGTGTCATGCATTTGTGATAGACTCTGTACAGGTTTTGCTGTCAGTTGATTACCTAATCTATTGTCACGTTTATATACAGGGGAAGCTATTTTAGTGCTGTCTTTACTTTCACCAAAAAACTGTTGTTGGTGGTCTTTTGTTTGTACACTTTTCGGTTGGCTTGTAGTCTTAGGTTGATCTTTCTTTATAACGGCTTTTTTTTGATTCTTTACCATAGTAGACTTAGTATTGTCTACCGATTCTTTAACGTTTTTTTGTGTTATCTGTTGTAATTGCTGCTGAGTAAATAATATCAATAAATCCCTTTTTGCTTTTTCATATTGTTTTTTCTCATCAATATGTTTTTTCCTAAAATTTGGACTTGGTATTACCTGCACTAATTGATTTAAAAGCTTACAAGCGCCTTTGTTATCCCACTGAAAAATAGCTTGGGCACTAAAAAAATTATTTTGACTACCGCTTATTAAAGAAAATAAAATTCTCGTTGCTTTGATGGCATTAGGCATTGAATGTTGAGAATTCTTTAGTTTATCTAAATATATCTTTATAGCATTATTAGCCTGTTGTTGAAAAGTTGAATCTTTTTGGCATAAATTAATAAGCTGTTGTAGATAATTATCGATGGTCATTTGACTAGGTTCTGTGAACCAAAAAAACTACAAGATGTGAAATTAAGTTGATTTAATTAAAAAATGATTTGCAAGGTTGCAATCCTTGGTTTTAAATATATTTGAGAAAAACAACAAAGGATTGCAAAATGCATTATCACATAAATGAAAATGCTTGGGAAAAGATTTATGAATTTTTAATGACGGTAAAGAGGATACACTGCAAAAATACGGAATCTTTGCGTTTATTCGTGGAAGGGGTTTACTATGTGTTACGAACGGGTTGTCAATGGCGTATGCTTTCTTAATACTACGTGGATCGGCGGGGTTCTCAAAAACGTTTTATGCACTGGGCTGTACTTGTGACTCGGGATGACACGATGGAACGAACG
>NZ_QLIT01000268.1 GCF_003574485.1 Facilibium subflavum | reverse complement strand
TTGGCGCACTCATTTTTTTCTCCTAAATGTGCATTCTCTATCACTTTTTATTCGTTTGCACCCACTGTGCAATCATTTGTTTATCTTCTTCCGATAGACATAGGCACTCAATCAAGTCTCTACGGCGCTCAAACGTGCGTTTAAGCTTTTGCTGATGACGCCATTGCTGAATTTTTTTATGATCACCTGAAAGTAAAACTTCCGGCACTTTTTGACCATCCGGTAACACCGCTGGCCTTGTATAATGCGGACAATCCAGCAAGCCATCATAAAATGAATCCTCAATTGCTGAATCACTATCGTTCAACACGCCTGGCAAAAGACGGATAATGCTATCCATTAATACCATTGCTGGCAGCTCACCGCCGCTTAACACATAGTCACCAATTGAAACTTCCTCATCAACATGCGTTTCTATCAGCCTTTCATCGATACCTTCATACCGACCGCAAAGCAAGATTAAAGCATCTTGTTTGGCAAACGCATTGACTTTTTTTTGCGTCAATGGTTCCCCTTGGGGCGACAAGTATACAACCTTTGCTGATTTTGTTAAAGCATTTTTTGCAGCCAAGATTGATTTTTCCAAAGGCTCATACATCATTACCATTCCAGGCCCACCACCAAAAGGGCGATCATCGATGCTTTGATATCGATTATTTGCAAATTGTCGTGGATTAATCGTTGATACTTTTACCTGCTCATTTTGAACTGCTCTTGAACTTATACCATAACCACTGAATAGCTGAAACATTTCAGGGAAAATAGTAATGACTGAGAACTCCACGACACACCTCTTATAAATAATCTAACTGCCAGTCTACCAGTATTTTCTTCTGTGACATATCCACATCTAAAACATACTGTTTAACAAAAGGAATCAAATACTCTTTATCAGCTGCACGACAGCACAACACTTCATTAGCACCCGTATCAAGAATATCTTTAACATATCCAAAAGACTGTCCTGTTTGATTAAACACCTGAAGGCCTATCAAATCCACCCAATAAAAAGCACCTTCTTCAGCCTCAGGCAATGCAGATCTTGGCACACCGATAAGTGCATTCGTATAAAGCGCTGCCTCTTCTTTATTATCAACACCTTCAAACTGGATAAAAAGTTTATCTCCCACACGACTTACCGACTCATTTTCTAACGGCAGCCATGCTTCAGTATGTGGCTTTTGTAAATACCATTGACCGTAAGACAATGCTTTTTCGGCAGACTCAGATAACATATAAAGTCGCAACTCTCCTTTTAAACGATAAGTTGAGCCTACTTTAGCAATAGGAATCATTTTTTGTGTTTTCATCGTAAAATTAAGCCATATTTAAAATAAAAAACCAGCGCGACCTGTTAGAACAGATACACACTGGTAGCCTTCTTACTGTAATTTTACAGTACAAATATCGCCTCTAAATACCATTAAAGGCTTAAAGGTGTAGTTTTATGCAGACACTGCTTTTTTTGCTTCTTTTACTAAAGATTTAACACGATCAGACATTTTCGCACCCGTGCCCAACCAATAATCAACACGCTCAAGATCAATGCGAACCTTTTCTTCATGTTCTTTAGCTAGCGGGTTGAAAAAACCAACACGCTCTATTGGGCGACCATCACGCGCTTTTCTGCTATCTGTTACCACAATTCTATAAAACGGACGCTTTTTCGCCCCGCCTCTTGCCATACGGATAATAACCATATATTTTGTTCTCCAATTTTCTCTTATTTATTGTTGCTCTAGGATTTATTGTATCTACCGATGATAATCAAAGGCACATAGAATAAAAACGTCATGGATTTTACACTTTTTTATCCTAATATGCTAGCCCTTATTCCATTAAGTTACCTTTATTTTGCTAAATTAGTTTTGTCGCGATTATATCTATAATTCACAAATATTAAACAAATCTGTAATTTAACCGTAGAAATTATGCAACTTTTGAAATATAATTCGCTAGTGAATTTATATTTAATCAATGAGATTAGGGTCAATAACACCTAAATAACATAGCTGCGGGAGAAGAGATGAAATACCACAATACAATACTGTTAGTCAGCACGGACAAACAAAATAGCAAACAGCTTGAAACATTTTTACAACGCTACCTATTTAGCATTATTCATGTTGAATCAGGCAGCCAGGCACTTTCAGAATTGAAACAAAACACCGAGATAAACGCGGTTATTCTTGATATTCTTTTACCAGACATGTATGGCATTGAGTTGTGCAAAAACATACATCAACAATGGCCGCATTTACCTATAATTTTTGTCTCTAAAGTAACTGACCCAACAGAAATTGTTTTATGCTTTGAGGCTGGTGGTGATGATTATATTGAGATCCCTTATAACCAACACATACTCTTAGCAAGAGTTAAGGCAAACTTACGTGCTAAAAATGCATACTCAAAAAAAATAGAAACTGTAAGTGCCAGTGAAATCAGTATTAATGAATATACACAAATACAGTTTGGTAAGTGGCTCTATCAACCCAGAAAATCATTAATTACGCACCCTGATTATGGTGAAATTTATCTGACTGACAAAGAAAATGCGTTGTTAAAATTACTATTATCTGATCCAAGTCGTACTTTTTCACGTGAGGATATTGCAAAATATCTAAATCTTGCTGGTAAAGAAAGCATGATTAGAGATGTCAATATCCATGTACACCGTTTACGCAGTAAACTCACTCAGGGACATAACTCAAGCTCTCCAATAAAAGCCGTACGCTCTCAAGGATATACATTAGACTCATATCTAACTTATATCTATGACGATAAAGAGATCTCCTGCCTTAGCTAATATTAACGTACAGCAAGATATTGAACTTTCTTATATTCCAAAAGTATACCCATCGCTATATTTCTTTTGAGCACGTATTGCTATATTTCGATAATTAGCGCATTAGCAGCTTAATAGCAGCCATGAGCTCCATTCCATTAATCTCTAAAATAACTTATATCATTCGTAAATTATCTTAGCTTTGTAAAGATTGTGCTAAGTTATAATAGCTACCCTTCTCAGAGGCTTTTAACGCTCATGCGCTAAAACAATAAGGCTGTTCATTGTTTCTTAACGCATTCGCTATTAACTTACCAAAATCCCAAAGCGCTATAAGCATCATAAAATAGAAATGAAACGGTAACAAATATGCTTTCTCACCAAGGATAATTTAGGGATTTACTACAAATAAAAAAGCCCGATTTATCGGGCTATGGCTATTGGTATGGTATTTTGTTTTGCTAATGGATTTTGATAAAGGATTTGGCGGTGACC
>NZ_QLIT01000267.1 GCF_003574485.1 Facilibium subflavum | reverse complement strand
CCATGGTAGATTACAGTCTAGCTATTTCCGATATGGCTTGGACATGATTGCTAATGCTTATCAAAGAGCAGCTTTTAGCATAAGAGACTTTAAGCTTTGTCTTAAAATTTTAAACCGACCGCTACAGGAGCTACTCAAATGAGAAAATCATCGTGTACAGAGATGAATACATCAGAGAAAACCAATATTCGTCTAGTTGATCCACAATACGCCATGCAGGAAAGTGAAGATTTATATTTTAAATCGAATCAAAAGGATATTAAAGCAGATAATTTAGAGAATATGCAAGATCAAATCAATCAGTACGAAGATATGCTTCAACAAGATGCACAAGCTTATGTAGACGAAGCAGAAGATAAGCTAGATAGCTAATACAAGTAATCAATAATAGGGAATGATCTGATGATTGAAAGTAATAAAACGATCGCACAAATGTTATCTCATATTAATGTATTAAATTCATTAACGGCTGCACAATTTCATGGCATAGTTAATGATCTAAACAACTTATCAAGAAAAGAAATATTTACAGAATACTATAAGCAAAATGGCTTATTTAATTTATTTGGTCGTTTTCATCAGGCTATCATTAAAATGTTAGAAGACAATGTGATGCTGTTGAGTGATCAATTGCATGATTATCATCAATTTTTACTTCACCATGGGAATCAATTATTAACTTTATCAAAGATATCCCAATGGCATGAAATATATAAACAACGTCATTTTGTTTATTTTTTAAAAGAAATAGAAAGCAATCAATTAAATCAATTGGGTGAAGATGAAATATGCCATATAATCGAAGTTATTAAAGATTTCTTTAATAAGGATTGCACTGGTTTTAATCAATCCTATCATTATCTCCTAGAAAATATTTTGATGAAACTTTATCGTCATATACAGATGTTTGGATGCTCTGATAGATTTTATAAAAACTATAAAACCTTGCATCAGCAATTAATTCAATCGCATATTAACTTTGATTTTTATATCGTAGATCAAAGCTTTTCAGTTGAAATCAACCCCTTATCAGAAACATTAGAAATAAATCCCGTTAATTTTAGCAATGCTCAAGCAATTGGTCCTAATTTTAAAGGTGTCTATTTTAATAATCAGCATATTCAAATGCTAAATATTGATGTACATCCTTATGGATTTGATGCTCAGCTGGATTTAGATTTAGTGATTAATAGTGAAAATTTACATCCAGAATATCTATATCTGTTTCATGGGATGCCTTTATCAATCGCAGTCATTATTCGTCAAACCTATCGTTTTAAAACACTGGAATTACCGGATAAATCTTTTGCTGAAACACTTGTGTATCATGGCTTCTCAATGAATCATAATCACGCCACTCTATTTTCTGGTTTTACAAAAAACCGGCATATAAAGCTATCCCTAGAATTCTGTGATCCATTAAAGGCACTTTTAAGTCAATCACATCCAATGCGTATTGTAAAACACGTTAATTATAATCAGTTAATGGATCAACTTTTAACACCTTTTATGAACCTAATCACCATGGACAAAACCAAAGCGCAAGTTTTAACCAAGATTCTTCATCCACAAATTTTTATTTTTTGTGCCAAAGAGGATCAGCGATCGCTTTATGATTTTTTCATTGAAACCTTAAAACATCATGGTGTTCATCTTCAATATCAATATCAGCTTAAATCAGAGAATCATGATGCACCTGATCAATCATTAGCTGACATTAAAATAACACCAGAAAGTCATTACATATGTTATGAAACATATGATACAAATGATGATTATATGCGCTCTTTTCAATTGCCTCAATCTCAATCAGAGTATAATGCTTGGAATTTCAATAATAGTTTAATTTCTAAATCAAACAGCATTGTATCACAAGCAGCATTATTTCATGTTAATGGTATTGAAAACGATACGCTGATTGCTGAATCAAAAGAAGAAAAATCAGATGATCAAGACAAGAATGGTCCCGTCCTGCCTACTTCAATTAAAATGGATTTTCTGTATGATGATTCCATCTGTATTATAAGTAATCAAAATTATTATCAAAAATATCAGGCTTTAAAAAAAGCACAATGGCAACAGTCTCAAAATTATCAATCTCAGTTTAGTGTAAGTTGGCATCAATGGCCTTTATTATCTACAAAATACCCTTCCCAACAAATCTTGGATTTACCAGACTGTTTACAAGGTAGTATTGCGCAATATAGCAAACAGGCAAAACTCGTCCATTATTGCTTGAAGATACGGCAAACACAACACATGAAAAGTTGGGTATCACAACACATTGAAAGGATCGCAGACAGTCAAGAGGATCTTAAAGAAAATCCACAGTTACATATTGAAAAATTAGGTATGCTATCATCACATTCTGATAAAAATAAAACTTTTCCAGA
>NZ_QLIT01000266.1 GCF_003574485.1 Facilibium subflavum | reverse complement strand
AGCGAATCCTGTTATGTTAGAAGCCGTAAAAGCACATAAACTTAACCAGCGTTCGTGCTATGTTATTGGAACAAACACAGTGGCAGATGAGTTAAGTGCGAAGGAGGTTTTAGAGGCTTATAAAAACCAGAATAACAGTGTTGAGCGAGGCTTCAGATTTTTAAAAGACCCACAGTTTTTTGTCTCATCTTTTTTTGTTAAAAAACCTGCCAGGATAATGTCATTGCTGATGGTCATGACATTATCACTGCTTATTTATTCAGTGGCTCAAAAGCATTTACGTGAGCAGTTGGCCATTCGTAATGAAACGCTGCCGAATCAGATCAACCAGCCTGTCACGAATCCGACGATGAGGTGGGTATTTCAAATGTTAGAAGGGGTACATGTCGTTTATATTGCTGTCAAAGGTCAAATACTACAGCAAATTACCGGTATTACAGATATCAAAAGGAAAATCTTAGAATTCTTCTACACTGATGTGCAGGAAATTTATCATTTGGAAAAAGTTTGAAAATAAAAATTAGAGGTGCTCAATGTATGTAGAAGTGTGCATCAACGTCATCCTCGCTTGGCGGGAATGACTGCACTGAAAATATTTATGTGACCAACCAGGCAGAATGAATGAGAAGTTCTTGAAGG
>NZ_QLIT01000265.1 GCF_003574485.1 Facilibium subflavum | reverse complement strand
ATGCGGCTTAACTTAGTGCCATTAGGCATTACCCTATTTACACCTCTACTATGAGCTAGTCCGACTACCTTGCTAAGCTTATCTCTAGCTTTTTAGGCTCCAAGATAAGCATTCAGAAATAGCAAGGTTCTCCCAAGTTCCAAAGCAATCAGTTCATCTACCCGCTACGGACTCAGACCCCGACACCTCCACGCATACTCGCCTTTACGTATTGCGTAGTGCTGATTTCAGGCATATGAAAACCTTGATCAGGTGCGACGATGGTATATTACGGGGCTCAATACCTTCACTCGCGTTGTGGCTGATAGACCGCCCTTACTACAGCTTCATAATGTTCGTTACCTTGCATTATGTGTAGTTCGGTTCCAGACTGGTGGCTAGCCTTTTTCTGGGCTGGATTGTCCAGCTTGATTGCCTTAGCTTTGCTTGGCGCACTCATATAAAGCCCCTGCTCACTTTGATCTTTGGGCACAATGTATAGATCAATATTGCCTCCTTTTTGCTTATCATCGACACGGCTGCCAAATAAATAAACCTTCGCATCTTGCCCAAATAGTTGGCTAACCGCGCCTTTGATTGCCTTTACTTCAAATATTTTTAACCGCATTATCATTATCTATCTTATTATCGGTAGTCATGCATTGTACCACAACAAAAAGATCACACTAAACGCATTACAATCGCGATAATACATATTCAATACGCGCTTTTGCATCCATTTCTTTATCCAGTACCGGCTTAATCATATCAAAACGTCTTTGCAGCCCAACTTGATTGGCAATTTGGATATTAAGCCCAGGGCGCGCATTTAGCTCAAGCATCATTGGCCCATGCGCTTTATCAAGCACTAGATCAACACCTAAATAACCAAGCTTTGTCATATCATAACAACGACTGGCAATCAAGAGACACTCCTTCCAATAAGGAATAGTCACCCCTTCAATCTCATGCAAAGTATCAGGGTGATGCGTGACAATCTCATTATGCCAGACACCATGCAGCGTCTGGCCCGTTTTTAAATCAACCCCGGCACCAATCGCACCTTGATGCAGATTTGCCTTTCCATTGGATGCCTGTGTCGGTAAGCGCACCATCGCCATCACAGGAAATCCTTTAATCACAATCACACGCACATCTGGCACACCCTGATAGGCAACTTTTTCAAAAACATCATCAAACTGAACCAGGTATTCAACCATCACCTTATCTGGATAGCCACCCAAAGAATAAGCCCCACTTAGCGTGGTTGAGATATGATATTTGATTTCATCTTCTGTTAAAAGTTTTCCATTAGATAAGCGATAACGGTTATTGATATAGTGTGTGACAACCAATATCCCCTCCCCCCCTGCCCCTTGAGCGGGCTTAATCACAAATTGTGCGCGATTTTGAATAAGCTTGGAGAAGACTTTATTATCATGCTCTGAATGAATCACCGTATAAAGGGTGGGGACCTTGACATCATGCGCCTGTGCCAGCTTCTTTGTTTTTACCTTATCATCAACCAAAGGATAATGCGTGCGTGTATTATAACGCTGTATAAATGATAAATTGCGATTGTTTATCCCCAAGACACCCATTTGTTTTAATCGAAGCCATCGCCACCACATCTACAGCCCCTTAGACTTTTTAATCAATGCATCAAAACGATAAAGCTCGGTTAAACGATAGCCACGATAACGCCCAATCATCAGCATTGCTGCCATCACAAGTAACAAAAGCCCTGGAAAAGTGAAAAACCAATACTGAAGTGCGTGATTAAAAATAAACACAAAACAAACTGTTGAAGCAAACAAACTTCCCAAAGCAATCTTAACAGCTTCAACCCCGCCACGCTCATCCCACACAATGGATAAACGCTCAATTGACATCGTTAAAATCACCATGGGAAATAATGTAATTGACAACCCTTGTGCTACTTCCATTTTATGCAGCACAATACTAATTAAAGCCATCAAAATGACAACCGTGGTTAAAATCATACCCAAACGTGGCACAACGAGCAAACGAAGTTTTTCAAAATAGGCACGAAAACTCAAACCGCAGATTACAACGAATGAAAACAAAACGATTCCCCATAAAAGCGAGGTATCTCGAAAAGCAAGTGCAATTAGTACAGGCATAAATGTTCCAAGCGTTGGCACACCAATGATGATTCGTAATATCAAAATAATCAAAACACTCAATGGCACCATCAAAATGATTTTATAAATCTCCTGTGTCTGTGCAGGCAGGTTAAGCAAAGAGAATTCATATATATTCTGTTTTAAGCTGTTATTCTTTAATGCCAAATAACGCTCTTGAGATATCCCTTGCCTTGCTGCGGTAAATGAAACTATTTTTATTTGACCACCTGAAACCTGCGCAAAGTTCTGGTTACCAACCCACCATACCAGGGCTTTTTGATTGGGATGCATAATTGCCTGACCTGTTTTAATATCATATATATGCCAGGCATTTTCAAAATAAACACTAACCCAGACAGGTAAATTATTTAAGCTTATATCTCCTTGATGCTGATAAGGCACCACATGCAGCATGACATTTGGCAGCCCAAGCTCAGTTAAAAGGTAATTCAAGGCCTTCATTCGCTGCTTATTCGTTGGCAAGCCCTGAGCCATCTCCTGCCAGAAATATAGGTTACCATCATCATTAATAAAACGAATACTCTGCCCAACCAGCGTGCCTGAATCTGCTGATTGCTCTGCAATATCTTTAGCCGTTGTCAACAAAGCAATCAACTGCCTTGACTCTAATGTTTTTCTCACATGTGCTTTAGCGTGATTAATTTTGGGCACCTGTGGTGCTATAAACTGCGCACCGCTGGCAACACTCACATCATAAATAACCGTCTGTTTTTCATCTGCCTGACTTTTAGATAAAACGGCGACTTTATTATCTCCGTCATCTGTATGCAAAATGATTTTGCCAAACCCTGCCGCACTGATGTGTTCATCCAACACATCACCTCTTTTTAGATTCGGCACAAACAGATTAAGCTTTAATGTTGAATTTGTTGTCTTTGGTGTGATTTGTAATTCAACATTAAATTTCCATATAGTGTTCTCATCATCAGGCTGCCAAGACAGACCAAGTTTTATATGCTGATAAAGCGTCAATCCAACACCAGAGATGATTAAAAGAATTAGTAAGATATAATATTGCTTATTAACTTTATTCATTTTGACACACTTTTTGCCGTTGATGTTACCGCTTGGGGTTCTGCTTTAGTTGTATTTTCAATCTCTTGCTTAACTTGAGTAGCGTTTTGTTCTTTAAAAACGCATTTAACTGGCGTAAACGTTCTGCGCTGACCAGGGTCCACGACAACATTCATTTTATTTAATGCACGTCTTCCCAGTAAAACAGGGTATAAAAAATCCTGCCTGTCGGTTAAATTTGCCTCTACTTGATATATTTTTCCATCAAAGCAAATCGGCATAGTAACAACAAAACGGCGCGTATATTTACTTTGATCATCTGACTCACCTGCACGATTTTTGATATGCATTTCACCCTTTAAAGGCAAATCATAATCAATTTTTGCTGCCTTTCCCTTTTGCGTTTTATACACCAGCTCAAAACGAACATACTGCTTATCGTCTTTTTTATAAACCTGAATATTATCTGCAGAAACAGAAGAAACACCAGCACCTGTATCAAGCTTTGCCGGCACCAAAGCCTCATCTGGCATAAGGTAAACCTCCTCAACATAACCATAACCTGACTTAATCTGCGCATGACTTACACTTATTAGACAAACACTAATCATTGCCGCTGTAATAACTCTAAAACACCACATAATAAATTCTCTTACCTGCCATAAATGCTCAGTATACATTTAAAACTTTTTATTTAAAGCAAGCTTATACCATCCACAAGCCATTTTACAACTTTCTGCCTTAGCTTTTATATGATTTCAGCAATTCAAGTCTCTGCTTTAAAACAACTAAAATCATGATATACTTAAATTAAAGACTGGAGTTACGCACTTTCAGGGATTTATTGTGCAAGAAAACACTTTACAAAAACAATGACACTTAAAATCAATAAGTTTCCACTAATCCTTGGGGTTATATGCAAACTTTGCCATCCGTGCTTGGCAAGCATAGCTGTTACGAGAAGTGTGCATCAACGTCATCCTGCTATGTGTATTGTCAAGCGACAGGCCAAAAGAAATTCTCCGTTTAACCTAAAGGCTGATAACGGTCCTTACTTTACCTTGCAATACACTCTTAAACCTATTGACACAATGACAACGTTTTTAAACCTTTATAGGCCAATCTGCTATTCGTGGTTATGGCCGTAACCATACGCACAAGTTGTCCATTCGATATATAAAAGTGCGTGCCCCAAACTCGCAAACGTGGCTGCTTAAAGCAAAATCCACAGGGATGACTACGAGGTCACGCATAACTCATTTTCGTATCAGTGGTTTCAGTTTTCA
>NZ_QLIT01000264.1 GCF_003574485.1 Facilibium subflavum | reverse complement strand
TTGGTTCACAGAACCTAAAAAGCGTTAACAACCCCAAATACTATATGCCAAAATTAGCTAATGGCTATTTTGGCATTATTTTTCTGGGGGAAAAGTGTCAAATATTTTATTATAGGAAAAGCTCTAGTAATGTAGATGCCATTAAATTAACACTAAACAATCAAATGTCAGATGAGGATCACTCCTATAATATTGTATTTATTGATACCCCCTTACAAAAAACAGAGTGTGAAAGAATGGTGAAAAGGCCATCCTTTGATGCTTAACACATTTCAAATCATAACTGAGAAAAAATAAACCAAAACACACAGCAATACAATTAAAGATAATATCAATATAAGCAATAAATAATGCATATAGCGTTTTAATGTGATCGTTTTTGACAACGGCATAAAACAAAGCAATAGCCCCATTGCAAACACTAAGCTAAATTGACTTAATGGCATTTTAAATAAATTACTGACCATTGCGTGTGTCATCCCGGCAAGCACACTGGTAAAGGCAACAAAATAAAGTGCTGAATCTCGATAAGCCTTCATGGCAATACAAGCATATTGAAAGCTTCTGATGCCGATCAATAAGAAGATAACAAAAGCAATAACACCCCACTGCAAAAGCACGCTTAGAAGAACATTATGAGGATAGTCTTGCAAATAATAAATGGCATTAAGCTCACCAATACCTAAGCGTAAATGATGACTTGCTAACCATAATGATTTTGACCATAAAAGCCATCGATCATTATTAGCCAATAAATCACGTGACATAATACTTGTCGTTTCCAGTGACAAATTAATAAACCAAAATAAAAATGCGGCGATAATAACCGCTATACACTGATAGCCTAAAAAAGGCCACAGAAAACGAAAATTTAACACGCCAAGCACACAAACAATGACGATGTATTCAAGAATAAATGCACGGCTTGAATGTGCAATCACCATAAACCATAAACTGATCATCGCCAGAAAGGCGAGCACTTTTATCATTTTTGTGTATTTTTTGGATAAAAGAGGCAAGCAAAGCAATGGTAAAAACCAACTGCTAAAATGATCAAAAAACCTTGGATTAGCAAAGTTATAACGAACCAATAATAGACTTTGATAATTCTGTTCCCAATCTAAAGCTTTTGCAAAATAAAGCATATAAAGAAGTACAAGCAAATAACCAACAGCACAAATAATAATAACCATAATAAGCCAGTCAATTCTTCTTTTATTTCCTTGCCAATAGCCTGCTAAAAATAAAACACTTAACAGCATTGTCATATCAATTGATAATCCTTTAAAGGCTAAAGAAGGACTATAGGCATTGATTGCAGATAACAAACCGATGAAAAAAAATATTACAATAAGCCAGCGAACCCACAAAGAAAGCGTCATAAAACTCGATAGAATTAAGCTCCTTGAACGCACGCTGCACAATAAACACAATAAAATAACAAGCCAGCAGATAAACGATGTAATAGCGCGCCAAACTAATGCAATCACTGGATTATCTCCTGTCAAATTCATCATCAAGGCAACAGGGTTCCAAAAAACAAGAAATAAAGATAATAACAATACGATATAAACTGCATGGTCGAGCTTATCAGCAAATATCTTAGCCTTTAACATGCATCACTCCATGATATGAGATAATAATTACCCTATAGTATAGCCAGAAAGCACTTGAGTGATGATTAATAATGACAGATTATGCTTATATGGACTTAGACACTACTCCCGTCAATAGAATGGTTACAGGTGGTGTTTGCTTGTGTACTTGCATTTTCAAACACGTAAGACTGCGGCGGAAAATTGTCATTGATTGGAAATTGTCTTTGGATAGCATTCATAATATCGGGGAGTATTGAAATAACTGTGTAAATTCTTTCATAGGTTATAATGGTTAAAACGTATAATCTAAGGACGAAAGATGAAAAACAAAGAACAAAACAAAGCATTAGATCAAGCGCTTGATCTCATTGTCGAATCAGGTGCTGATTTATCCAATCTATTTAAATCAGATGGCGTATTGAAGCAATTAATCAAAGGTCTGGTTGAACGTGCTTTACAAGGTGAACTAAAGGCGCATCTTGGTTATGACAGGCATGAACGTAGCGATTCTGCTAATGCACGTAACGGCACGGCACGAAAAAGCGTAATAACAGAAGATGGCCTATTGGAAATTGATGTGCCTCGTGATCGCTCAGGTGAATTTGATCCTGTACTTGTTCCCAAGCGAAGCACGCGGATTGAAGGTTTG
>NZ_QLIT01000263.1 GCF_003574485.1 Facilibium subflavum | reverse complement strand
AAATTGGTTCACAGAACCTAAATTATTTCTTAATTTAAGTAAATATGTGGTTTTGCCAAATTAAAATGGCATAAAATTTACCGTAATTTATAAATAGAAAATGCTTTTAGTATCATTTATAAAAATCACTTTAATATAGTGAATGATGGTTAAAGTTATAAAAGTCGCTTGAAAAACAAATATTTGCTCTTATCTATTATGGGTTTGAAAAAATATAAAAAATGATAAAAGTTGAAGAGGTTTCTGAATATGCCAAGAAAAAGAAGAGGCGATGGTGATGGATTTAATGGGCAGGTATTGTACTGTTCATTTTGCGGAAAGTCTCAACATGAAGTACATAAGTTAATTGCAGGACCTTCTGTCTATATTTGTAATGAGTGTGTTGAGCTATGCGATGGAATCATAGAGCAAGAAACAGAGAAAACGGGACACTTTGTAACAAGTGAAGATAAAGAAAGGGAAAAAAAGCTGCTTAAGCCTGCTGAAATCAAAAAACATTTAGATGAGTATATCATCGGGCAAGAAAAACCCAAGCGCGTTTTATCAGTGGCGGTTTATAATCACTATAAGCGCATTTTTAAGGGCAAGCTGAAAGACTCAGATGATGTAATGCTATCAAAAAGTAACATTTTGTTATTAGGTCCAACAGGGTCAGGGAAAACATTGTTAGCGCAAACATTAGCAAGAATGCTTGATGTGCCTTTTGCCATGGCTGATGCAACAACGCTAACTGAGGCAGGTTACGTTGGTGAGGACGTTGAAAATGTTATTCAAAAACTTTTGCAAAGTGCTGACTATGACGTTAGAAAGGCTGAGCGAGGGATTATTTACATTGATGAGATTGACAAAATTGCACGTAAGTCTGAAAACCCATCAATTACGCGAGATGTATCTGGTGAAGGTGTTCAGCAGGCATTGTTGAAACTTATTGAAGGCACAGTTGCTTCTGTTCCACCGAAAGGAGGACGTAAGCATCCACAGCAAGATCTTGAACAGGTAGATACGACAAATATTCTGTTTATTTGTGGTGGCGCTTTTGCTGGGATTGAAAAAGTCATTCAACAGCGCACAGAAAAATCAGGTATCGGTTTTGGCGCTGAAGTTTTTAGTGTTGGTGATCATGCAGCATATGAACGCTTGATGCAACAAGTAGAGCCGGAAGATTTGGTTAAATTTGGTCTGATTCCTGAGCTAATTGGCCGTTTACCCGTGGTGGGCGTCTTGGAGGAGCTGGATGAAGAGGCATTAGTTCGAATCTTAACAGAGCCTAAGAATGCATTAGTTAAACAGTATACACGTTTGTTTGAAATTGAAGATGTGCATGTAGAGTTTACTGAAGATGCAATTAAGGCAGCTGCACATAAAGCAATTAAGCGCAAGACAGGTGCGCGTGGATTACGCTCTATCCTTGAAAATGCGCTTTTAGACATTATGTTTGAAGCGCCATCAATTGAAAATATTGAAAAGGTCGTAATCGATCATCATGTAATCAATGGTAAAGAACAGGCACTGGTTGTTTTAAAAGATCAAGCACAATATAGACTAGCATCCAATGAGTAACAAAAATATACAAAAAGCTGAAAAAACTATGCAAACACATTTAAATGAAACAACTGACGTTCATGAGCTTGTGCCAGTTGTCCCACTTCGTGATATTGTTGTTTACCCTTACATGGCAGTCCCCCTGTTTGTCGGGCGTGAAAAGTCTATTGCTGCTATTAGTGAGGCACATGCAACAAAGCAGAAGCTATTGCTGGTGACACAGAAATCTGATGAGGTTGATGACCCAAACGCAAAAGACTTATATGAAGTTGGCACATATGCCAAGATACTTCAGATGATGAAATTACCCGATGGCACATTTAAAGTCCTTGTAGAGGGCATTCAGCGCGCTAAGGTAAATCAATACATTGAAGATATGCCGTTTATTGCAGCAAGTCTGGAATTGTTAGAAAGCGAGCATGATATGAAACCTGTAGATGAAAAAGGTTTTGTTAAAGCGCTTTTATCAAGTTTTAAAACATTAGCGGATATGGGTGGTCAGATTTCAAAAGAAGTAATGTCTTCTATTATGTCTGATACAAATCTAGCACGTTTGATTGATACAGTAGCAGCACAAATTCAGTCATCTGTTGAGAAGAAACAGAAAATTCTATCGATTGAAAATTTAAAAGAGCGTGCTTCATTTTTATTGCAGATCTTAATGGCAGAAAGTGATGTACTAGAGCTTGAAAGAAATATTAAAGAGCGCGTTAAATCACAGGTGGAGAAGAACCAGCGTGAATATTATTTAAATGAGCAAATTAAAGCAATATATAAAGAATTAGGTGATATTGATGAATCACAAGAGCTGGATGTTCTAAAGGAGAAAGTTGACCAGGCAAAGATGTCAAAAGAGGCAACAGAAAAAGCCTATACGGAGCTTAAAAAATTAAAAGCAATGCCGGCATCTTCAGCTGAAGCAAATGTGTCACGGACATATGTTGAAACGCTGGTGAGCTTGCCTTGGTCTAAAAAAACACGTGTTAAAAAGGACTTGTTGAAAGCACAGCAAATCTTAGATGCTGATCACTATGGCCTAGAGAAAGTCAAAGAGCGAATACTTGAGTATTTAGCTGTCCAGCAGCGAATGAAGAAAATTAAAGGGCCTATTTTATGTTTGGTTGGACCGCCTGGTGTTGGTAAAACATCACTTGGACAATCAATTGCAAGAGCAACAGGACGTAAATATGTTCGTATGGCCTTAGGGGGTGTTAAAGATGAGGCTGAAATACGTGGACATCGTCGTACCTACATTGGCGCTTTACCTGGACAGATCATGCAAAAGATAGCCAAGACAAAGGTGAATAATCCACTTTTTTTACTGGATGAAGTTGACAAAATGTCAGCTGATTTTCGTGGTGATCCGTCCTCTGCAATGTTAGAGGTGTTAGACCCTGAGCAAAATAATACCTTTAATGACCATTATCTGGAAGTCGATTATGACTTATCTGATGTGATGTTTGTGGCAACGGCAAACACATTGAATATTCCAGATGCCTTGCGTGATCGAATGGAGATCATCTATTTATCTGGCTATACCGAAGATGAAAAATTAAATATTGCTGAGCAATACTTACTGCCAAAAGCCGTCAAAGAAAACGGATTAAAACCAAATGAAATCACTGTTGACCAAAGTGTTATCTTAGATATTATTCGCTATTATACGCGTGAAGCAGGGGTTCGACGGCTTCAACAGGAGTTAAATAAAATTTGTCGAAAAGTTGCTAAAAAAATGCTATTGCAAAAAGACAAAAAAGAAAAGACACGTCAAAAAACATCAGCTATTCATGTTACCTCTAAGAACATAAATGATTATCTTGGTGTAAGACGATATGATTTTGGTTTGGCACAAGAAGCCCATAAAGTAGGCCAGGTTACAGGTCTTGCCTGGACCGAAGTCGGTGGTGATTTATTAACGATTGAAGCCGTTTGTATTCCAGGTAAAGGTAAGCTTAAAACTACTGGAAAGCTTGGTGATGTGATGCAAGAATCTATTCATGCGGCGTTAACGGTTGTTCGCACTAAAGCAAAAGATTTTAAAGTCAGTGAAGATTTTTACGACTCCCGTGACTTTCACATACATGTACCAGAGGGCGCTACACCAAAAGACGGGCCAAGTGCAGGTATTGCCATGTGTACAGCAATGATTTCTGCTTTAACAGGTGTCCCTGTATGTAAAGATGTTGCAATGACAGGTGAAATTACGCTTCGAGGTGATGTTTTATCGATTGGTGGGCTAAAAGAGAAATTATTAGCCGCATTAAGAGGTGGAATTTCAACGGTGCTGATTCCAAAAGATAATCAAAAAGACTTACAGGATATTCCGCAAAACGTTAAAGATGGCTTAAAGATTATTCCAGTGAAAAACATCGATGAGGTGCTAAAAGCTGCGCTTTATACGAAAAAAACGAAAAAAAGTGTAAATTAGTACTTAATCGAGTTGACGCTGCCGTTAACCCTTGATATAACTAGGCTATCTGACTGAGTCCAGCTTAGTATCAGGCAAGTGAATAAACGAACGAAAGAGGGTAATCCTGTGAATAAGAATGAATTAATCAGTGCAATTGCAAAAGAAGCAGATGTTACAAAGGAAGTCGCACATCGTACTTTGGATGCAACGATTGACGCAATTTCCGGTGCATTAAAAAAAGGTGATTCAGTGACTTTGGTTGGTTTTGGTTCTTTCCAAGTTCGCCAAAGAGCAGAACGTGATGGTCGTAATCCAAAGACAGGCGAGAAGATGAAAATCAAGGCGTCTAAGTCTCCAGCATTTAAAGCAGGAAAACTGTTGAAAGATGCGGTTAACTAATATATAGTAACAGGCCTGGGTGCTTAGCTCAGCTGGGAGAGCATCGCCCTTACAAGGCGAGGGTCGGGGGTTCGAACCCCTCAGCACCCACCAAAATTTAAAAGGCATGCTAAGGCATGCCTTTTTTGTTGGTGATAGCCATGGCGTTTCGTTGCTGTAAAATTAACGTGAAACAGCATGCAATCACGGTATAATAGTGAAAATTTTTAACACATCAAGGTGATAGAAGGTTTATGCTGCAGTCGATTAATGACAAATTTAAAGGGTGGATCACTTGGATTATTATTATTGCAGTAAGTGCAGTTTTTGTATTTACAGGTATTAGCTATTTTTTTGTTTCAAGTGGTGTTTCACCACAGGCTGTTGCAAAAGTAGGTGATCAGCAGATTTCTCAACAAACCTATCAGCAAATGTTGCAGCAAAATACACAAAAAGATGGCCTTTCTGAAAAAGAAATTCAAAAGCAGACGCTGACTGAGCTGGTGGATCGTGCACTTCTTCAGCAAGATGCAAAGTCATCAGGTATTGCAATTACACAACAAATGCTTTCAGCGGCTATATTTAAGATTCCTGCTTTTGAAGAAAATGGACAATATTCAGAAAAACGCTTTGCACAAATTGCGAAATACTATGGTGGTGTTGGCGCAATTAAATCAATGATTGCAAGCAACCTTTTAGCAGCAAGTATGATTAATCCTATTGTACAAAGCCAGTTTGTGCTGCCTGGTGAAAAAAGCATGTTATCTGCGCTTGTAGCACAAAAGCGTACGATTCATTATGATGTATTTGATGCGCATAAATATGAAGATAAGATCAAGGTAACTGATCAGCAATTAAAATCCTACTATAGTGCACATAAAGCATCTTATGCAGTGCCAGAGAAAGTAACCGTTTCTTATGTGAAACTGTCTGTTAAAGATTTTGTCAGCTTGGCAGCTTTACCACAAGAACAGATTAAAGCATATTATGCGCAAAATAACAGTGTACTCATGACCCCTGAAAAGCGTTCTGGTGAAGTGGTGACATTTAAGAAAGATGCTAAAGATAAGGATAAAATTGTTCAGGCATTAAAGGCTAAAGAGACCTTAACAAAAGTACAACGCCAACAAGTTACCGTTAAACCATTACCGGCAATTTCGCAATCACAAGCGCATGATTTTGCTGAGTTTGCCTTGTTTAATTTAACAAAACAGGCGCCGGTTAGAGAGGTTTCAGAAAATGAATATGTTGTATTAAAAGAAATTATGCCACCTCAGCCTATGAGCTTTGAGCAAGCGACACCTGTTATTGAAAAAATACTAAAAAACCGTGCAGCAATGGCACAATTTAATTCAGTATTAACAAGCATTAACAGCAATAGCTTTAAAGAGGTTGTCAAACAAAATGCACTTAAAGTGTTAACATCAAAACCATTCTATCAAGGTCAGGATTCAAATGGCATTGAAGGTGATGATAAGCTACAACAGGCAGTTTTTGTACATAATAAATCAGAAGGTTTTATTTCTGAAAGCCAAACTTCGGGACTTATTTTTAAAGTGGATCAACGCACTGCTAAACATGTACCAGATTTTGATTCAGTAAAAGATAAAGTAAAAAAAGATTATATTATGACACAAGCCAAAGAAGCTGCTTTAAAAGCAGCACAAGACTGGCAAAAAACAAATAAAAAAGAAAAGCAATCACAGCCAAAAGAAAGCAAAACAGTTTCACGAGATGATTTAGATGGCTTACCTGCTCAAATGAGTGATGCTATTTTTAAAGCAGGATTGAATCACTATGAGATTTTTAAGCAGGGTGACAAAGTATGGGTATTTGCAGTAAATAAAGTTATCCCAGGCAAGCAGATGTTACCTGATGATATCATTGAAAATTTTTACTCAACCCTTGAAAGCAATGACTATGTGGCAGCTTTGCATCAACAAGTGCCAGTTGAAATCAACCATAAATTGATCAATGGCTAGTTCCCTCATCTTTGCCTTAGCTGGTGCAACAGCTTCTGGCAAAACCAATCTTTCTATTGTATTAGCAAAGCAGTTGAATGCTGAGATTATCAGTGTGGATTCAGCGCTTATTTATAAAAAAATGGATATTGGTACGGCCAAACCAACCCTTGAAGAAATGCAAGGGATTAAACATCACTTAATTGATATTGTAGAGCCGTGGCAAAATTATTCTGTTAATCATTTTTTAAAAGAGAGTAAAGCGTGTATACAAGAGATTCAACAAAAGGGTAAAAATGTACTACTTGTCGGTGGCACAATGATGTATTTCAAGGCATTAGTGGAAGGGATTTCAAATTTGCCTGAAGCTGATGATGCGCTTCGTCAAGAAATACAGCAATTGCCCTTAGAAACTCTTTATGACTTTTTACAAACAAATGATTCCCTTACAGCGCAACAGCTTAACCCAAATGATCGACAAAGAATTCAACGTGCTTATGAGGTGATAAAGCTCACTGGAAGACCTTACTCTCAAGTATTAAAAGCGCATCCTAAAGAAGGAGGGTTAGGTGATAATCTAAAGCTTTGTGCTTTGGTTCCAAGTAAGCGTAATGCTTTGCATGATAATATTGAAAAACGTTTTCTACAGATGCTGGAAAATGGGTTTTTAGCAGAAGTAAAAGCATTGAAAGATAACCCAAAAATATCCTGCCAGATGCCTTCAATGAGAAGTGTTGGGTATCGTCAGGCCTGGCAATACCTTGATGGTGAATATGATTATGATACTTTTGTGGCTAAAGGAATTGCGGCTACACGTCAGCTTGCTAAGCGCCAATTAACCTGGATTCGCAATTGGCCATATGCGATTAAAATCATTGATGCAAACCTTGAAGATAAGATAAAACTTAAAGCGATCCAGCATTATTTTCTTTCCTTTGTAAGGTAAAAATAAAAAATTTTGTTTTTGTTTGATTTATTTGGCCGTCTTAGAAGGACTTGAGTCTACTGCGAGTGGGTTCTTAGAGGGCGAAATCATAGCAATATGGTTCTGCTACTCAACTTTTAGCTTATTTGTGCATTTGCAGCATGATTGATCTTGGTTATGGTGGGGTATGTCTTTGTCCAGAAAACTTAAGGCTAGCCATGTGATATAGCACTATCGAGACCAGTTTTATCAATTAATTTTACTAATAGTAAATAGGTTGGAATATACCAATTTAATAACTATATATTGACGATTAATTGACTACTAGTATAACTTAAGCTACATAGGCATGATTTTTTATTAATTTATATGGCTAAATTTAAATGTGAGGGAGGTATGAGTATATTTGAATGGGGTTGATTTAATATCAAACATATGAGAATTACTGTTTTAAGATGGAATTTAAAAACTGTGAAGATCAATTGTATTTATGAATTAAACAATCTATATATGGTTTGTGTGAAAAGTACTACCTTATACCTATCGTAAATTATTTTATGGGTTTTTATGTCATAAAAAGCATGATGATTTTGGTGTATTAAATCTTACTAATAGAGTCCCTATTACCTGCAATTTAATACACCAAAAGTGCATGGATTCCAAAGCCAGAGAGTCTGCAGAATGATTTACGATGGGTATGTGGGTGTGGTTGTGCGTGATATACGTTAAAGCAAGAAAAAATGGGAGGATCTTTATGCAGACTGTTCAGAAAATTTTAGTCATTATAATATGTACTTTTATAGTCTCTAGCGTTTTTGGGGGTACAACCATGGATATTAGTGGTAAAGTATTCCGCATAGGCAGCAAGCCAAGGTTAGGTAGTATGCCAAGGTTATGTAGTATGCCAAGGTCATGTAGTATGCCAAGTTCAGAGAGGGGTAAAAATAAAATAATTGATGAATCGATAGAGAAACCAGAGAAGTTTTGTCAAGCTGCTTTTGATGAGAGTCAACAAAATGGTGAACTTAAATTCAAGGGAGTCAGCCTAACTTTGTTTAAGCTAGAAGGATATTTGAATAGTTTAGATGATATTGTAATTAAATATGAACCATATAGTTTGGTTGGTGATGCATTAAGTGCTGATCAGCCCTACTACCATTTTGGCAATTGGAGGTTTGATCTTCCTTATTTGATAACACAAAATAATCAAAAATATATTGTTTTTAACACTAAAAAAAGCAGATATGATGAGCGGGTGAGTCATTTATATAATCATGACGATGCGCACTATGGAGAATCTAATGTTGCTTTTTTTCAAGATGGTACTCTACAAAGCCGTTCAAGAGGGGGCTATATTGAAAAATACGGTTATAAGCAGCTTTTTGGAAAAGCTGCTTTAAGTACAATAGAGGTTGTAGATGCAGTAAACAATATAACAGTTAACCGTTTTATATTTGACTACATTACCGACAAAAACCAGGTGGTTATAAGTTCAAATCAACCTAATAATACGATTGTTTTAACATTTGATAAAAATTATAGCAACCTCGTTCGTACGATTGATAATACAACGGGTATAGCAGTAGATTATTCATATGAAATGAAAAAGTTGGGTGATAAACTTTCTATTGTACTAAAACAGCAAAGCAATATTGGTTTTACGAATGAATATGAGTTGACTACATTTGAATTTAATAACAACAATTATCCATATATACAAAAGATCACTAAAAGTATTCCTGGGGTTTCATCGTTAGCAAGTGTATTTAAGAGCGCTTTTTCTTTCAAATATCTTGAGCATACGAATACTTGCGTCTTTAAAAAAAAGGATGAAAATAGTGTTGATCTAGAGCATATTAAACTTATTGAAAATATAGTTTCATCGTCTTCGCATAACCTAGTGTTAAACAGTATTAAAAGCGAATATTTATATAGTGCTTCTGAAAATCAGAAAAACGTTATGAAATTTTCTATCAAATGTGATAGCAAATTTAGCGGAGGTTGCCAATATGCAAGCTATAATGACGATGTGAGTGCCTATGGTAGGAATAATCCAGGTTTACCTGATTTACAACTCACTACCGATGGAGGAGGCGTCAGAATCTCAATGTATGCAGATGGTAATCATTTTACTAAGCAAGTCAACAATTTAGGCATAACTAGCTGTATGCTCTCAAGTATCCCTGGGTTTAATTGGATAAATTTTACAACCCATAGTTCAGATGAACTAGAAGTACATGAAAGGAGTACCAATGCTAATAATTCTGGTGTTGTATTGAAATATAGCACTTCAGATGCACAACCGGTATTTGTTAGAAAAACTCAAGAGTATCGTAGAGATCTGGCGTTGGAAGAAAAATCAAAAATACTAGTAAAGTCATTGCAAAGTGAGTTAACAATGGCAAAACAATTCAGGGGAATAGATACTTCTGAATTTAAACACTCAAGTGCATTTTTTGAGTGGACTGATAAGCATAGAGATGCAATTCTTATACCAGTTGTTGCGGAGTTTTTGGTGCGAGGTGTAATGAGTTTAACTGGAAGAAAAATTGGGGATGGGGCTAATTTAGGCTTATCTATTTTACGGCATCTTATTGCCATGCGCGCAATATGGCATGAAATAGATAACACAGGTTTATCGTTAAAGACATTGATGTTAGTGATTGCTAAATCTGCTTTTTTTGCTGATGCATTTGATTTTTTCAGTGAAGATCAGCGTTTCTATATAGCACTTGTGCTATCAATGACTGAAAATACTTTATGGAGGCTATCTTCTGATAACCCTGCAGTATCTCATCAAACAAGTTCACAAAAAATCCTTGGTGGCTTAGGCATTGGTGCTACAGGGGTTATAATGGATCGAAAAATTTGTAGACCTTTTCTTGCGTCCAGGTTTATGGTGCAATATCAAAATGATATAGATTACATTTACTCCAGACTTGATAACACTAGCGCTGCTATAACATGTTATGGCTTAAGGGGGGTAATGCAGGGAATGTGGTTAGATCTCATAGATCATTATTATAATGGATTTGACCGGCCAATTAATCTTGAAAGCTATTTTGCTTATGGTGTATTGTCGGCAGGGATTTTTACACCATATCGTATTTCACCCTATTTTGGAGATAACATGTTAACTCAGGTGTTTTTACCTGTAGCACCTAATAGTTTAGAGATGTTGGCTGTTTATTTTATGTGAGGTTGTATGTTTATTATAGGAGTTTTAACTTCTGAGACACTGATAAGGAAAAAACAAAAACTTCAGGTTCTCGCTGCTCGTAGCGTAACTAGTCTATGGTATTATTTTTAAGAGGTGAGATATGAATAAGTGTTTTAATTTAAGTGTTATGTCGTCAATTTTTTTATTATCGCTAATACAAGGAGCTGAAAACCAAAAACTTAGGCTTGCAGATAATGTATTAACCAATTTTGAACAAAGTGTAGATACTAAAAAGAACGCAATACTACAGATATCAGAGAGAGCTTTATTACTTTTTTTTGTAAAAGAAAAACAATTCTATTTTATTGTCCTTGTGAACAATAATGGACAGTTAAGCTTGGATAGACATCTTTATCGATATGAAAATAATGAGTATTTCCAAATAAAAGTAGCTGATGATGTGTACCAAAGGTTAGCCAATTTTGTTACAAACAACATCAATGGTTTAGGAGATCTAGAAAATAATCAAGAGATTAGTCTTCAACTCTCTGGCTTGTTTGAGAAGAGTGATCTGGCTAATTCAACAAAAACCGCAGCAATCACCTACCATTTTATAGGAAAGAATAAATTAATGTGTGAAGATAGCATCTATATGGATGGAACTAAATTTGAACGTTTTGTGCTTGTGAATAAGCAAAAACGACTCATAGAAAAAGCTATCTATGTGATGGATGAAGATACTATTACCGTAGAAAAAGAACAGTATAACATTGTTCCAAGTGAGTTTGATTTACCTGTTGGTAGTGAGTTAAAAGCCGGTGAATCATGGCAAACAGACAGATTAAAACTTGTCATGCAACATGATGGCAATTTAGTTTTATATGATTTATTACAAAATGCCTTGTGGTCAAGTCACACAAAAGACTCAACAGCAATAAAAGCCATAGTCCAGCACAATGGCCTGGTGCTCTATGATGCCTCCCTAAAAGCCATTTGGTCAAGTGGTACTACGAGTCCGGATAAAGCTAATATACTCAAATTACAGAAAGATCGAAATTTGGTTTTATATTCTGACGATAGTAAGTCAGTTTGGTCTACTCATACGCATACTAAGTATGATGATAAAGTCAAAGAGGCTATAACAAAAGCTGACTTAGATGGAACTAAAAAAACTTATGTTTATGACAAAGAATTGAGAATTTTGGTAGATGATAAAAATAATAAATATAGTTGGGAGAATAACAAAGTTGTTAGAATAGAAGATAGCAGGGGGTATATAAAGGAATATAGTTATAATGAAGCGGATGGTCTCCTAAAGTCCATCATTTATAAAGATAATTCGCAAAAAGCCAGATTAGAGGAGACTTTTTACTATAAAGATACTGCAGGAAAACCAGACTTATACATGAGAGAAATTCACTATATAGATGATAACAGTAGATATGTTGTTGAAACGACAGAAAATACGACAAATAATTTCATCTATCAGATCAAGGAATTAAAGCCGTCTTTCAGAAACATTGCTGAGTTAAATTACAAATCAAATGAAATAGGTTTAGTCACGAGCTTAAGCCTAACAGATCTTGTCAATAATAAATTTTATGACACTACCTATCATTATGATGAGCAAAATCAATTACATAATATTGGCGTGCCTGGTCAAGTTAACTATAATTTATCCTACAAGAATAATAAGGCAGCAACGGTTACCTTTGACAATGGGAATAACAAACAAATTTATCAAATTAACTATATGGGTGATAAAATCTATGTCGTTGAAAAACAAGATAACCATCACACTAAGCTACATTACTTCTACGATTTAAGTGGCGCTATAGTTGGATATAAATGCTACAGTAATGATTCAAGTGTTTGTCCTAGTATTGGGGAAGCGGGGTTTCTTAAAGAGGAATTTGTATTAAAGAATGCCTCGGCAAAGGTGATTATTGATATAAAGAAATCGTTTGACGGTTATTATCAATTCACGAAATATAATTACAGCCAAAAAAACAATCAATTAATGTCTGAGAAAAATACACGTTTGCTTGGGTTTGGGGGAAAAGATAAAACAAGCGAAACAACATACTCCACAAAAGATATATTTTATAACGATGCAGGAAAATTGATATATGATGGGAAAACCAAAATAATCTATGATCGAATGGGCTCCACTTTACAGGTGAGCTCAGATGGAAAGCTGTCTATTCACACGGCATCTTCTGTGGTTGATGTTCATACAAATAAGATAAATAATCACTTTTTTGATAATTTAACGGGTTTAGTTGCCTCTTTTGAAGGTAAAGAGCATCGTCAGTTCTACATGCTTGATTTGACAGGAAATGCAATGCAAATTCAGGAAGCAAAAACTTTTAAAGACGGCGTTAAGGACTTTTTTGGTGGCATATGGAATTTTGCAAGGGACGTTAACCCATATGCGCTTTATTTAAACCTTGCTGGTTATGACTCTCCAGTACCGGCTTATGGAGATGAATCATATCAGCAACGCATGACAGGATATGGTTATGGTATTTATAGTGCATCTCCTTTTGCTTTTTTTACAGGAGATTATCACTTTTTTAGTATAAAGTATGGGCTCATGAATAGCTTACAAATGATGCCTGTTGTCGGCTCTTTAGCTCAAGCTGCATACTATCGTTATTATAATGCCCCATCAATGGCATATTATTATTTAGGAACAGCTTCGGCAGATTTATCCTTGCTTTTGCTTCCTCCGATGATTGACTATATGGCTGGGAAGGTCGCTAAAGGTATTTTGACTTCTAAATCTAAACTTAATGAATTAAGCACAAAGGCCGGAACATATGTCAAGGGAGATATTAGGTTAGTTGAAGGAAAAATTGAAGGTCATGGAAT
>NZ_QLIT01000262.1 GCF_003574485.1 Facilibium subflavum | reverse complement strand
AAGGTACGAGTTCAATAAATGGCGCAAAGCTCACGACGATGCAAAGGGTAAAAAGTTTGATGGAAAGAGCGAAGACAAAGACCGGGCTATCTGTTACAGCCAAGATCATCAACAAGGCATATAAGACTGGCAAGAGGTACACGAAAGAAAGTCTAAGTGCACTGAATTTAAACTTTAGTAAGGTGCTGCCAAAATGGAACTATTCGCTCAAACCGATGTCTGTTTTCTAATCAAAAAAGGGAAGTTATTTTGTGCGCTTCCCTATACTCAATTAAGGATCATACAAAATATGCCAGTAATTGTATTTAATGGAAAGAAAGAGCTTTTTTTCACCACAGGGGGGAAATATTATCGCTTTTTCACCAAAGAGGGTAACCCTGTGGCTGCAGATTACACGTGTCCTCATAGAGGAGCGCCCCTTTTTTATGGTAAGGAAAAAAATAACAAGTTGAAGTGTCCATTGCACGGTAATTGCTTCCACAAAGAAAAAATTGAGCAAAGGCAGTTGCCGGTAGTTACGGTTAATACCACAAGTTTCGTGGTTACTTACGCGCATGATGTCAAAATTTTAGATAAATTAACCAGTCAATGTTAGGAGATGATAATGAGGCAAGATACTCAATTAAAGGAAAAACAGCTTGATTTTCCATACCCTCGTGCAAAAGCCACCCATTCTTGGCTTAATGTGGACGAAGCCTTGTTATATAAAATGGAATGGCGGGAGGATTCTCAATTATCAAAGTCAGGTGTGCAAATCCCTAAATGGCATTTTGCAATGCTAAATGATGCTGAGAGAAATGATGCTTATCAAACCGCTATTGCCAGTATAGATCTTCAAGATAAGGTGGTAATTGATATTGGGTGCGGCACGGGACTTTTATCTATGATGGCGATAGATCATGGAGCCAGGCATGTTTACGCATTCGAGTGCGATAAGCAAATCGCACAAAAAGCTCACCAAATCATATTAACGAATGGTTATCAGAATAAAATTACTATTATCGACAGTAAATCTAGTGAAGGTTGGCATCCATCTGTTGAAAAGGGAGATGTTTTAATTACAGAAACTATGGATTGTGGTTTGGTTGGCGAAGGGATTTTGGAGTCAATTTTTCATGCAAAAGAGCATCTCTTAAAATCAGAGGCGTCCATTTTACCAGGCAGAGCAAAAGTATTTGCCGCTATGGTGAACAGTAAGGATTTGCATCAGCTTAACCATATAACGAAGGTGGGAAAATGGGACTTATCAGCATTTAATAGCTTCTCTACAAAAGGCCACTTTCCTGTAAGGTCACATATTTGGGATTATACGTTTGCCTCTACCACAGAAACACTGTTTTCTTTTGAATTTCAAAACAGCTTAACGCCAGAGTGTAAGGCTAAATGTAGTTTTGTCAGTCAAGTTGCAGGTGAAGTCCATGGTATTATGCTTTGGTTTGAAGTTGAGCTAAGCAATGGAGTATATTTGCAAAATAGCCCACAGAATCTTAATTCACACTGGATGCAAGGTTTTATCTCATTTGAGCAACCAATTCTGGTGTCACAAGGGCAAACACTTGAGTTTGAAATCGAATATCAGGATTTTACATATGTATTAAAAAATACAGCAGCCATAGGTAAGAAATAATCGAAAAATTAAGGTAAAAAATATGAAAAAAAATATCTTATTAGTTAGTTCCGGATATCACCTGTATAGAAAATATTTATTGGAAATGATTTCTCAACATGCCAGTATCTATCTTCTCTTGGATAGGGAACCAACTTGGGAAAAACCTTTTATTCACCGTTATGAAATCACCAACACGCTATGTGCGAAAACAATGGAAAATAAAGTGCGATCTGCATATGTAGATATTAAATTGGATGGGGTCATTTGCTGGGATGAGATTAGGATGTTACCAACAGCGATTCTGGCTGAGAAATTAGGATTACTTTACAGTAAGCCAAGTAGTGTTGCAAAGTGTAGAGATAAAGCGCAAACAAGAGTTGCAATGGACGCTTGTGGTATTTCACAGCCAAAATCTTTTTTAGTTGAAACTATGGCAGAGGCTTTGACTGCAGTGGATAATTTATCATTCCCTGTGGTTTTAAAACCAAGATCCTTAGGTGCAAGTTTTGGGGTTAGTGTGGTTCATGGAAAAACTGAGCTGGAAGCAGCATTTAAGCATGCTCAAGATGCAAGAGAAGCTGGAGTTCCTGTGGATGAGCAAAGAGTGCTCATCGAAGAGTTTGTTGAAGGGGAGGAGATCAGCATTGATTCAGCAGTGGTTAATGGCGTGGTTTATCCGTTGTATCTTGCACGTAAAGAAACTGACTTTTTTCCATATTGCGAAGAAATTGGGCACACAGTAGATGCTGCAGACCCATTGCTGGCTAATGAAGAAATAAAAGCGTTTCTTGTGAATTTGCATCAGGCGGTAAATTTCACCTATGGAATGACACATGTTGAATTAAAACTTACCGAAAACGGCCCCAAGTTAATCGAGGTAAATTGCAGGCTAGGAGGGGGGCTAATTCTAATGGCACTAAGTTAAGCCGCATTTTTGTATAAACCTCGAGCTTTTTTTAGTGGAGGATATGTCTTTGTTCTGCGTTTTCTGCACCGAGGCTCTTTGCGTCCTGTTCTGTTGGCGACCTGTTTATGGACAATGATTTTAAACAGTTGTCTGAGTATTTCTGGATCGTCTTTGCAGAGTAAATCAGTCTGTGAAAATATCCGTATACTTTGTAATGTAAGCTTAAAACTTAAACTACAAGGCAAACGATCGTGCGCCAATGCAGCTTGAGCCATAACCCTTCGTATG
>NZ_QLIT01000261.1 GCF_003574485.1 Facilibium subflavum | reverse complement strand
GGGGGCATCATGCTTTCTCACATTATGTTTAAAATTTAAATTATAAATAGGAGAAACAGAGATGTCTACTCGACAAAAGGGTGTTTTGTCGCGTATTTTTACTTTGGGTGTTATTTTGATCAGTTTGCTATTAGGCGGCTGTATTGCTGCAGGTGTTTATACTGCACAGACAACGGTAGCAACGATCGATGGTGCTGACATGAACAAGATTGTTATCACGCCTAAAGCAAAGCCAATTTCAATCTTTAATGCAGTTGAAGTTAATCTTAGCTATCTGCATACAGAAAAAGACAAACAAGCACTGATGCATGATTTGCAGCAACAGCTTATTAAAGCTTTAAAAGATAAAGGCATGTATCAGCCGGATAATGTGAAGGCTGATAGGCTTCGGGTAAGTATTAGTGATGTGACAAATACCCACGCTGATAAATCAGTACAATCCTATGTTGAAGTATTTAATGCAAAAGGGAAAGTGCAGTACTCTGCTGTTTATATCATGAATGGAAAAGGGTTAAGACGACTAAGCTATGTAGAAGGGCAATATGCGCAAGCGCTTGTGAGCGATTTACAACAAGCACCGAAAAAGGCAAATAACAAGTAAGGATGTCATATGTATAAAATCATGAAATATAGCAGTATTTTATTATTAATGGTGTTTTTTCTGTCAAGTTGTACATTATTCGTAAATACAGCACAAAGTCAAAAATCACGTGTTGTGCCGATTGTGCCTAAATCACAAGCAATTTATAACATCACACAAATTGATTTTAACTTTACTGCATTAGATTTAAGTAAAGATGAAGAAAAAGCACAGCAGGGTTCTTTGAATACCATGTTGGTTCATAAGCTTCAAGCAGTGGGCCTATATCAAAATACACAATCACCGGCAGTCCAAATTAAGGTTATTATGAAAAAAGTGAATGATAATTTCTCGGATAAATCAATAGAAGCCTTTGTGGTGGTTATGAATGATAAGGGACAGACAATTGCCTCAGCTGTTTTTGTTGAGCGAGGTGAAGGGCTTCGAAAGCTTAAATATTTCAAGGAAAAATTTGTTGATCAATTAGTGGAATATATTCAATCACCAGTGGCTGCGCAATAGTGCAAGAAGCTTATTATATAGTGGCAACAATATGTCAAAAAGTAAAAAACCAGATAATAATGCTTTTCCAACGCCGCATGATGCTTTCTTTAAAGCAAATATGGCAGATAAAAAAAGAGCGATTAAAGCTCTTAAACAACACTTTTCACCAGAGCTGGTTGCACTTATTGACTTTAAGACAATAAAATCCAGGTCAACGGAGTTTATCCAGCACAACCTTCATAAAGTCATCAGTGACGTTCTTTACTCGTGCAAAATCAAAGACAAAGATGCGTACCTTTATGTTATCTGGGAGCATCAAAGCACAAGTGATGCGTTAATGGCTTTTAGAATGCTGACTTATGTCACTCAGATTATGCAACATCATTTGCAGCAAGGGTATAAAAAACTGCCATTAGTGTTACCGGCGGTAATTTACCACGGTAAAAAGTCCCCTTATCCTTATTCAACCAGTATTTTTGATTGTTTTGAGGATAAGACTCTGGCCGCTGAATATGCTTTTAGGTCATTTGAGTTAATTGATCTCACCGTAATGAGTGATGATGATCTGGCAAAGTTTGACCCTGATTTGATGTTTGAGTATATGCTAAAGCATAGCCGTGATAATCTGGTGGAACAGTTAACACAATGGCTGCTAAAGCATCCAAATCAATCGGTGTATTTTTTAAGTGCTGGAAAAAATCTGTTAAATCAGGTATTCTCTTACATAGAAAGTCGAAAAGATATTGATCAATCGGCAGTTGAGAGATTAATCGAAGTCATCAATAAAAACACAGATGGTGAATTTATGAATTACTTAGAAAGGCGAGAACAACAAGCACAGCAGCAAGGTATGCAACAAGGTATGCAGCAAGGGGTATTAAAAGCCAAACAGGAAACAGCACGCACAATGCTTGTGGAAGGCCTGGATGAAAAGCTTGTGATTAAGTGTACTGGCCTTGATCTTGATACGGTACTAAAGCTCAAAAAAAACATTAAAAAATAGGACTGGCTTTAATGGCACTAAGTTAAG
>NZ_QLIT01000260.1 GCF_003574485.1 Facilibium subflavum | reverse complement strand
GGCAGAGAATGTTGTTGGCTTAAGCGGGTAATTGATTTTATTGTTGCGGTTTTGGTGACTAATGTTTAACTTGGGGTCGGGAAGTTATTTTGTGCGCTTCCCTAAAGCAGTCGATGCAAGCCTTAAGCGACTGCAAACTGATTACATTGATCTGTATCAGTTACATTGGCCGACAAATCGCCCTAACTATCATTTTGCAAACTGGTGGGACTTTGAACCGGCGCAAGGCAAGAAAGCCAAGCAGATTATAAATGAAAATATATTAGAGACACTCAACGCGTGTGATAAGTTAATCAAGGCGGGAAAAATACGCCATATTGGCTTATCAGACGATTCTGCCTGGGGAATTAAACAGTTTTGTGATATTGCTGAGAAACACCAGCTGCCACGAATTGTCAGCATTCAAAATGAATACAACTTAATGCGCCGCCGAGATGAAACCGATGTTATGGAAGCTTGCGCACTTGAAGAAGTCGCTTATTTATCCTGGTCTCCACTTAATATGGGAATCATAAGCGGTAAATACCTCAGCCAACACCCACCTGCTAAAGCACGCTTTTCGCCAGAGATTATGGGTGATCAAGCAAAGAACTATATGACGCGACTCACCCCCATGGTACAAAAAGCTGTTGCTCAATATATCGAGGTTGCCAAAACACACCAGCTTGATATATGTCAGATGGCAATTGCATTTACCCTAAGAAAGCCTTATATGACTGCTTCTATCATGGGTGCTACTGATATGAAACAGCTAAAAAATAATATCAACGCAACTGATGTAACCTTAACAGATGAAATACTTGCAGATATTGAAAAAGTCAGAAGACAGTATCCTGTGCCGTTTTAACTTACTTCTCCTTTAACGATTGTGGCTTTTAACTTCTGTTTCAAAAACCTGTTTTGCAACAAATAATGCATTAGACACTCTGGCAAAACCACTATAACAAACCGTCTGCAATATTGCTTCAATGCATTCATTTTTTGTTGCACCACAGTTTATTGCAGCTTCTAAATGGGCCTTTAACTGCAAACTCATATCGCCTAAAGCAGCACATAAAGCAATAACAATCAATTCTCTATCTTTTAATGAAAGATAAGGACGATTGAAAATTTGTCCAAATGAGAAACCCATTGTCATATCAACATATTCAGGACAAATTTCACTTAATGCTGTCATTAACTGCTTGGCACTATGTTTGCCATGCAACGTTTGAAAAAGTTCCATTCCTGTATTTTTGCTGGTAGTCATTATTACTCCATAAAAAATTTTTTGTTAAACACTGTGTTTATTCTACAGAGAATATACAACATGATAATCCGGCTATTTTGGAAAACACTGTTTCAAGAATAATAACAAAACGATAAAAGTCCTTTTCTTTGGCTTTTATTTCATGAATAATGTGCGACTATAATTTAAGTTCAAGAAGCGATCTAAACAAATAGTTATGTTGAATAAACTTTGCTACCGCATCAACTATATCTGGCGTATTTTAGCCACAGGAATTGCCTTTAGCCTGTTTTTCCTAGGTGGCGCGGTTTTAGGCTATATAATCATCCCAATAATACAGCTGGTTATGAAGCTTACAGGTCAGAAAAAGTCGACTAAAAAGGTTATTCAACGCTTGATTCATTATGCTTTTCGCACTTTTATTTTCTTATTATCAGGTTTTGGTCTGATGTCTTTTCGATTTATCGGTATAGACAAACTAAAGCAGGATAAAGGTTGTTTGTTTATTGCAAATCATCCAACCTTGATCGACTATGTTGCCATTGTTTCAAAACTGCCAACCTGTGATAACATCGTTAAAAATTCGCTTTGGCAAAACAAATATGTACGCAATGTTATCTCAAGTGCTGGCTACATCCCAAATATCGATCCAGAGCAGACATTTGATGCAATTAAATCAACGCTTCAAAAAGGCAATAACCTTTTAATGTTCCCCGAAGGAACACGAACCGTGCCAGGGCAGCCTATCTCACTTAAGCGCGGTGCAGCGCAAATTGCCATACGCGCTAATGCGCCAATTCGTATTATTCATCTAAGTTGTCAGCCAAACACGCTAGCTAAAAATGAAAAATGGTATAAAATAGCACCAGTAAAACCGCGGTTTACATTGAAGGTTGGCCAGTTAATCGATCCTAATACAATCTTACAGGAAACAGGGCTGCCTTCTATTGCTGCAAGAAAGCTGACAAGAGTACTTCAAAAACAATTAGAAAAAAAGGTTATACAAAACGATGCAAACACTTGAATTAGAACTAAAAAAATTGATTATTGACGTTTTAAACTTGGAAGATTTAACGCCAGATGACATTGACAGCAATGCCCCTTTATTCGGTGATGAGCTTGGACTTGATTCAATCGATGCACTAGAGCTAGGTGTCACGATCAAAAAACATTATAATCTCTCACTGGATGCTGATGATAAATCAACACACAAACATTTTGAATCTGTCGCCTCACTGGCAAAATTCATCAGTGAAAACAAAAAGGATTAACCATGACGAGCAAGACAAAAAATGAAATTCTTAATGAGCTTAAAAATATTTTCCATGAGCTTTTTGAACTAAACCCGCATGATGTAACCTTAGAAGCAAGGCTTTATGAAGATTTAGACCTTGACAGCATCGATGCGGTGGATTTAATCGTACACCTGCAATCCAAAACAGACAAAAAATTCAAACCTGAGGAATTTAAGTCAGTCAAAACGGTTGCAGATGTCGTGGATTTAATCGAACAAGAACTTAGCAATAAGAAAAATGAAGCGCAATAAACTGCTGGTGCCACTTATCGGTACTTTACTGATACTTTACCCATTTATTGTTTATTTTGGGATTAGCTGGTTCTCCATAAAATGGCTTGGCTTGGTTATTTTACTGATATTTTCTATCCGTTTATATATGGTAAATGCCATCCCCAGCAAGACTTTTTCCAGGTTTGGATTGGGTGTTATGGTGATCATAGCCATTGTACTTGTCCTTATAAGCCTTATAAGCAGCAACCCACTTTTTCTAAAGCTCTACCCAGTCTTAATGAACCTTGGTTTTTTTATCCTGTTTGCAAGTTCTTTATTAACAGAAAAAAACATGATCTTACGCTTTGCAATGCTTGCAAAGAAAAGCGCTCTGCCGCCAGAAGCGGTTAATTATACTAAAAAAGTCACAATCATCTGGTGCTGTTTTTTCATTATAAATGGCATGATTGCACTTTATACAAGTCTTTTTAGCAGCATTCAAACCTGGACGCTTTATAATGGGTTTATCGCTTATCTTTTAATGGCCTTGTTGATGATTATTGAAATCCTGGTTCGCCATACCTTGCATCACAAGAGTAACCATGATGCTTAGTATCAATGATTTTTTTTCTTATAATGATGACTATGAACAAAAAATCGTATTTTTCTCAGATACTACAACACTGAGCAAAAAAGCATTTATTGCACAGATAAATGCACTGGGAAATTACTTTAAAAGCCTAAAAGCGGTACGATTTGCTTTGGCGGTTGATCAAAGTGATCAATTCACCATCGCATTATTTGCGCTTATTGCCGCTGGGAAAACGGCTATTTTATTACCTGACAAGCAACCTGGCACGCTTAACACATTAAAAGCTGAATACGATATTTTAATCGATGATTACTGGCTTGCCAGCCACCAACCTCTGTATACAACACAGACTGATATTCTTGACAACATCAAAGCATATCAAGATAAATTAAATATCATACTGTTTAGCTCAGGTTCAACAGGCCAACCCAAAAAAATTAAGAAATCACTGGCTTACTTATATAATGAAGTCCAAGCTTTACAATATTTATTTGGTAGCTTGGTGCAATCACATCCAACTTATAGTAGCGTTTCACATCAGCATTTATATGGCTTAGTGTTTTATATTCTCTGGCCACTTTTCAGTGCCCGAAGTGTTTGTATCCAAACAATTTTTTATCCTGAACAGTTGTTTAAGAAGCTTCAACAAAACACACCATTGGTATTGATCAGTAACCCTACGTTACTGGCAAGGCTTGATTGCAATGAAAATCTTTCAGAAAGAATAATTTGTTTCTCTGCTGGCAGCCTGTTAAAACCACATATCGCACAGGAGCTTTATCAAAACCTTACATTGACACCTTATGAAATTTTAGGCAGCAGTGAAACAGGAATTATTGCCTGGCGCTGCCAAACTCATGCTGAGAACTGGCGTTGTTTTGATGAAGTTGAATTAATTCATAATAACAAAGACCTGTTAACCGTTCGTGCCCCATTTTTTCCAGAAGGCAGTGTCCAAAGCGGTGATTATATTCAACAGCATGATCATAAAACTTTTACCTTATTGGGACGTGCTGATCGCATTGTCAAAATTGAAGGGAAACGTCTTGCACTTAATTACCTGGAAGCTATCTTAAGCCAACATCCCTGGATAAGTGAATGTTATGCCATCTCATTGGCAACAACCCGGCAATATATCGGTGTTGTCATCGTATTAAATCAAGATGGTCTTAAAGCTTATAACAGCTATTCCAGACTGCAAATCAATCGAGAATTCAAAAACCATTTAAGTCAATACTTTGAAGCAACCCTGCTACCAAAATCCTTTCGCTATGTTCATGCACTGCCAGTTAACCGGCAAGGGAAAATACAAAAAGAGCAAATAAAACGGTTATTTTTTGTAAGAGATTAATGGAAGGACTTAATCAACTTTCCATGACAAATGCCTTTCTCGCCTTTGCTTCGGGATTGTCTATCTGCGATTTTTTCACGACGATAAGGCTGATGAAAAACACACAAAATAGCAAAATAGCTGCAATTAAATACATCGTTGTCACCTGCACCAAATTTCCTTTAAACGTTATTAATAGATAAGCGATAAGCACAAAAAACCCTGAAACTGCGTTTACTAAAGATTGAAGTCTGCCTTGAAAATGAATTAAAGTCATCTTTTGTGATTCAGATAAGGTTAATGCCCAGCTAGATAATGAGATTCCTAATATAAAATAAGCAATGATAGACATAGTGAACACCTGGCTAAAAGATATAATCATTAAAGAAGAAGCCATTAAGAATATAAGCACTAAAATCATTTTTCTATAGCCAAAGTTTTTATGACAAACCGGAATAAAAAGACAGCCAATAAGTATTCCCAGGGAGTAAATTGCCTCAAATGCGGCAAATATATCAGTACCACCTTGCAATATTTCTTTCACATAGGGGACAAGTAGCACAGGAACCGTCATAATAATAGTCATGATAAGGATTTGTATCACATAGATGCCCAGAAGATCTCCTGCCCTACAAAGGTAGTTTAATGCATGAGTAAAACGCATATTTGATGATGATTGCGGTACTTGCTTATTCGCGCTTTCCTGGTTAAAAGGCAGATAAAACATAACAAGCCCAGCGCAGCAAAAAATCAAGCCACCAATCAATAAAGTACCATTAATGCCAAATGCTATAATCAATATCCCACTGATACCCATCCCTGAAACTGTACCAATTTCATATAACATATCAATCGTTGCGTTTGCCTCAACAAACCGCGCTTGTGGGATAATTTTTGTAATTAAGGGAATTATCGCAGGCATATAAAAAGCAACAAACACGCCTAATATAATAGCTAAATAGAAAATGCTAACCACTATTTTCAATATAAACAATGTGCCAAATAAGCAAATGCTTATACCACGAACCAATAAAGACAACATCACAAGGTGCTTTTTATTATATCGATCAGCACAGCTCCCATAAAGTGGTGATAGTGCTATTCCTGGCAGCCATATGAGAAGCATCATAATCGCAACACCCGTAATTGAATGATATAAACTATAGGCATACCATGACGCTGAAATATAGACAAGACCATTAGCAAACGTTGCTAAAAAACCACTGATACAAACCAGTGAAAAATTAATATCTTTAAAAAGTGTTATCTTGTTATGAAAAAATTTGTATAGCACAGATATTCCATTAAACCACCTCATCCTTAAAAAGCATTATAGCGCCAGTTAGCGACTAAAGAAATGTGCGCTTACCTGCTAAGGCTATGCTCTTTCATTTTTGTATGTTATTTCAAGAGTTTCTCATTAATTCTGCCTGGTTGGTTGGTACAGCAATATTCTATGATAAGGGCAGAAATCAACACACAAGATGCGTAATAACCAAGCCACCTAAAATCAACCAGGCAAATAAAACCAATGAAAGTAATGCAGGTTTGATACCTGCTTGTTTAAATTTTGAAATGTGGGTTTCAATACCTAAAGCAGTCATCGCCATAGTCAGCATAAATTGATCTACTTTTAAAATCCCATTAACAAGCGCATGTGGCAATAGGTCAAATGAATTAAAGCCAGCAACAGCAATAAAACCAACAGCAAACCAAGGAATAATAACTTTAATCTGATGTGTACTACCGCCTTTTTTTGCGGCTAAACGCTTAGTTTGATAAGCAATCCAAAGCCCAACGATAATTAACAGTGGGGCAATCATCATCACACGAATCATTTTAACCGTCACTGCAATCACTTCAGCACTGTGACTAACTGCATCTCCGGCTGCGACTACTTGAGCAACCTCATGGATACTGGCCCCGGTATAAATGGCATAAGCGGTGTCATTCAAGCCTAAAATCCCACTTTTCATCAAAATAGGATATAAAAACATGGCAATCGTGCCAAATATTACTACGGTACCAACAGCCATAGCCGCTTTATACGGCTCTGACTTAATCGCGGATTCCGCTGCTAAAACGGCAGCTGCCCCACAAACAGAGCTACCTGCAGAGATTAAAATTGCGCTGTCTCTGTCTAAACCAAAAACCTTTTGTCCTAATACTATGCCAAGAATAAAAGTTGTGCTTAACATCAATATTGATGCCAATAAACCTGGGACCCCAACTGACTCAATAAGCTGAAATGAAAGGTTAAATCCAAATAATATAATCGCAATACGTAAAACGCGTTTGGCAGAGAAAATTACACCACTTGACCAGCGAAGTGGCGCTTTTTTCTTAAGTGTATGCGCATAAACAAGGCCAAGTAGTATACCAATAATTAATGGGCTGATACCAATGCTTTTAATCTCAGGAATCATCGCGATTGCATAGGCAATTGCTGAGATAATCATTACCTTAATAATACCGGCTAAAAAGCCTATTCTCTCTTTCATAAAATACAACTTTTTCTTTTGTGTTGCAGCCACTATAGCAAAGTATAGTTATAAGCTATATTTAATTATTTTAATTGAAAACATAATTTAAATTTATCTATTTTCCTGACAGACCCAATCGATCCATTCCTCAACGATAAAAGGTGTATGTTGGCGTTTATTTTGTAATATAAAAAGATCTCGTGTTAATTGAATATCATGACATACCAGCCGATGAAATCCCATGTTTTGACTATATGCATGGCAAGAAATACAGCCAATTGCATTACTATTTTTAACCGCAGATTTAATCGCGGAGCTACTGCCAAGCTCAAGGAAAATATTGATATTATGATTAACAAGCGGCAAAAATTTCTGTTCAAAAATCTGCCTTGACCCTGAGCCTTCTTCACGAATAATAAATGGATATTTCTTAAGTTCATCAACCTGAACCGTCTTGTTGATAGCTAAAGGATGATCTGCTTTAACAAATAAAATAAGTTCATCTGTTTTAAACGGGTAAACGTTAATACTACTGTGCAAACAATTGCCTTCAATAAAACCAATATCAGATTCATAATGCGCAATTTGCTCAATAACACCCGCAGTATTGGCAATTTTCAATAACAACTCAACTTTTGGGTACTTTTCTTTAAAACCTGCCATTAGTGCTGGCAAGATATAGTTTCCAATCGTTGTGCTTGCTGATATTTTGATAATACCTTTAACTTCCTCATCATCAGCAAAAGTCTGCTCTAGTGCATTAATTCTCTCTAACAAAGTCAATACAATAGGATAAATTTTTTCCCCATTGCTATTTAAAACAATGCGCCGATCGATACGATCAAAGAGTTTAACTTGTAATGTTTTTTCTAACATCCCCAACGAAGCGCTCACCGCCGGCTGCGTTAGATTAAGGATTTGAGATGCCTTGGTAATACTTCCTTGTTGAGCAATCGTGGCAAAGATTCTAAGCTGTTTTGTTGATAGCATCTAGTTGATTTTGGCTTTTTACAGGTAACCTCAATACTAGCACAGCTTTTATATTTTTAACGTGAGTTCGATATAAAAGATTAAAAAGCATGCATAAATATACTGTGATGAGGTTGAAATTTTTTTCTCCAAAAGGTATTTCTGGAGCTGAAAACAAAAAACCAACCTCATGGAGGTGTTATGCTAGAACTTATCTTCTGTTTTGTCGATGATTTTTGCAAAGAATTTATGCCAGCCTGGCAACAAAACTTAATTGAAACACAGCAGCGTAAGCGCTACCGTAAAACAACGATGAGCGACAGCGAAGTGATGACAATTATGATATTATTCCACCAAAGTCACTATCGCAAATACAATCATTTTT
>NZ_QLIT01000259.1 GCF_003574485.1 Facilibium subflavum | reverse complement strand
GGGTGCATAAAGAAATATGGGTGCACCTGTTGGTATATAATCTCATACGAAGGGTTATGGCTCAAGCTGCATTGGCGCACGATCGTTTGCCTTGTAGTTTAAGTTTTAAGCTTACATTACAAAGTATACGGATATTTTCACAGACTGATTTACTCTGCAAAGACGATCCAGAAATACTCAGACAACTGTTTAAAATCATTGTCCATAAACAGGTCGCCAACAGAACAGGACGCAAAGAGCCTCGGTGCAGAAAACGCAGAACAAAGACATATCCTCCACTAAAAAAAGCTCGAGGTTTATACAAAAATGCGGCTTAACTTAGTGCCATTAATCCCAATTCGTTTCTCCAAGTAATAACATCCGGCCTTTAGGGTAATACCAATCACCTCCGCCTGTGATTTTATTATATTTTTTATTTAGTTCACTATTGACCTTTTTATATGCTTGAGAAGGATCAATACCTTTTTTTAAAGCATCGTTAATCAACTGTGTTTCTTCAGAAAAAACAGCTAACAATTTTGGCACTTCATCAACTGCTGTTGTCGTTTTTGCCAAACTGTTAAACGCCTGATTGAATCTCTCTTTGCGTGCTTTCAAGTTCTTGCCATCAGAGATTGGTTTTTCAGGAATGCCAAAAAAATCAGGCATCGCTACATACTCGCCATACGTCATCTCCAAGCCATTATATTGCAGTGACTTTGGTAATGGTAAAGGCATTTTTGCTGCTTTTACAACAATATCACTATCACCAGTTTGCAAATCTGGGAAATACAAATCAACACTATTACCAATTAAAGTATGCTCTCCAGCATCGTATTGAAGACTTTTATCGTCATTTGCATAGGAATTGGAGACGATAAGAATGCTGACCATCGTTGTAATAGCTGATAATAATGCTTTTTTGGATTTGAAGTTAAATTTATATTTCATTGTTTTACTGCCACCTATTCTTTACTAACCTTGAGGATTTTTCGGCCCCTTCCGTAATATTTTCTACACTAATGTTTTGCGCTGAGTTCATAACATAAAGGTTTTTTATAGGCTCTGCACCATAATCACTTCTCTTATCAATGGTGCAAACACCGTCACCATTAACAGCATAACAGTATTCGCCGATACCATTTGTAATTTCCACATGAGTGACAAGGCCACTATTAATCATCCCATTGAGCGCAACCAGGTTAAAATGAGAGTTATTAATTTTAAGTGTATTACTTTCTTGATTCTTAGCATCAGAAGTGCGCTGCTCGTAATAAGGGGTTATAACTTTAAAACTCTTCTCTAAGTTAACGTCTGGTTTTTGTACCATAACATGGTCAAAAATAATATTGTTATATTGACTATCTTTGTTTTTATAAATAAAGTTGGCTCCCATCGATTCCTTAGCGCCCACAATTTCTACATTGCGTAAGCAGATATTGCTCTTTGACTCTTTTGATGCGTCATTCGAAAGATTAAATACGTAGTCATCATAATATGACTTACCTGAAGTTAGGATAAATATTAAATTCTGAAATGTGACTGAGCTAATAACGATAGCGTTTTCCTTTGATCCTCCAGAGATTTGAATTTTTGCGCTGCCATCACCATCAAAGGTTAAACCATCAGGTATTTTCTGAACATTTTTATTCGACAGATCATAAGTTGTATTTGACATTAATTTAATTATAACGGGATTATTTTTGTCTAGTTTGGGCTTAATCTCATCTGATTGTGCCACTTGGATTAAATCATTTAAGGATTGATCCTTATGCGCATAAATCACACGATCTTCTTTGGTAAATGCCGAAATATTATCAATTTTGTCATTAACAGGTTTTACCTTAGTGTCTGTATAGTCAGCTGCATCTTCTACCGCGGTTTTAATATCTTTATAAACCCCTGACTCTTGGCCTTTTTCATCGCTGCCAATGGCTGTTTTTAACGTATTAACTGACGTATCTAAAGTATCGACACTTTCTTGAACCTTATCTACACTACCTTGCGCCTGCTGTGCATCATTTTGAGCCTCTGTAATCCTTTGATCAAATTGATCTACTTTATCGGCTGAGTCTTTTGCTTTATTTGCAATATCCTTGGCATTATTTGCAATATCCTTGGCATCATTTGCAGTACTGGTTGCTTGACTGGCAGCTGCTTTGATCTCGTTAATACGGCTATCATAACCATCAACTTTTTTATTTACTTCCTGTGCAGCAGCTATCGCACTATCTGATTTTTTGCTTGCATCTTCAGCTCTCTGATTGGCGGAACTGGCATGCGTTTCTGCACTTGTTAATCGTGCATCAAATGTGCCAACGGTTTTTTGAGTATCCTGGGCAGTACTCTTTGCAGTATTTGCCGTGTTAACGGCCTGGGTAATTTTACTATCATAATCATTAACTTTTTTGGCTGCATCTTGCGCAGTATCATTTGCACTATTGGCTTTTGCAATAGCATTATTAGCCTGATTTATCGTTTCATTAATCGGCTCTAGCCATAACCTGTTAAGATCTTGTGCTAAAGGGCCAACCCTAGTATAGGTTTCAGGTAGTCTGTCTATATTTGCATTTGCCATTGATGCAAGAGCCAAACCAATACTCATAATCGTAAACTTTATCTTCACTGTTTTCTCCTATTTTTATCAATTTTTAATTTTTAATTTTTAATTTTTAATTTTTAATTCAACATTCAACATTCAACATTCAACATTCAACATTAAAAATGATATCCAATACTTAAAGATAAATTGAGCATATTAGGCATATAGCTTCCACCGTAATAAGGTGCATAGACATCATTGCCAGTACCAAAAATATATTGTGCTTCAACACCGATACTTAACGAATATGGCAAGAGATACTGGTAACCTAATGCAATAAATGGCCGGATACTGGTTTTTGACACTTCTTTTAATGCTGGATTTTCATAATCAGATAGTGTCGTTGTTGGATTGAACTTAGAAAAGACAACACTAGGACTAATGGCACTAAGTTAAGGAAAAATATGAACATATTGTAGAATTTGATTGCAACGCCGCACCTATTGCATATAAGATACTTTTCGCAAAAAAACACATCTTAAACAAAGGATTGACGTTGTGAGTATTTTTAACAGCTTTTTTCATTCAAGTCACCAAAA
>NZ_QLIT01000258.1 GCF_003574485.1 Facilibium subflavum | reverse complement strand
ACCACGAACACAACCACGGATAACACATGATTTTTATACTTTAACAGGTTCAGTGAGTTAAATTGAAGAGCCGTATGTGGGAAATCTACAAGTACGGTTCTGTGAGGGGCATCATGCTTTCTCACATTATGTTTAAAATTTAAATTATAAATAGGAGAAACAGAGATGTCTACTCGACAAAATTTTTTGAGAAATTTTATATGCATTTATGCAATTTATTAAAGTCTGATCCAAAGATCATAGGCGCTGTTTTAATGGCATGCAGATCTGGTAAGTCTAAAGATGACAAAAAGCTTTGTAAAAAATATGAGGAATTTTATAAAGATCATTTTTATAACAAATTTGAACAGCTATATCACGCAGAGCCTTCAAGCTTTCATTATACTTGTTATCAAAAAATAGTCAGTTATGAAAATGCTGTTAACGTGATATGGGAACAATATAGTAAAATTTATTCCGCTCAAATGAAGAAAAATAAGCTCTTACAGTCTGAGAAAAATACACCTCAGATATTTGAAGGATTTGAAATAAATAATAAAAAAGAAATAGGTTCTGTGAAGCAAAAAGATCTTTGAAATATTTGGACCCTGTATGTTTTGTATATTGTTAAAAATGGTTCACAGAACCTAACAGGCGAGCAAGTATTTATTTACACAAAAGTTAGTGTGTAACCATGCTGGTCATTTATTCATAACTGCAAATAACGCACAAGTATTATTTCCATTGTAAGTATAAAAACGAGTAGTTTTACTGTTTTTTTGGTCATTTAAAGGACTTTATTTTGTTGGAATTTATTTTCCAGGGGTTCTACGATAGCTTAACGCTTTTTTGAGAATCATAATGTGGCTTATGTAAATTGAGTATTGCAAAGGTGTATTTATGAATAAAACTATCTAAAAGTAAAATTACATTCATACTTTACACGCGGTGTGATAACACGGGGGTGTGTATTAAATTCATATAACTTTTAAAATAAACTATGGGGAATAAAAAGTGAAAAGATTAATTCAGGCATTTCAGAACAAGAATTATTTTTATAATCAAAATAAAAAAGGCTTCTCATATATTGGTGCAAATGTTTTATTTGGCATAAAGAGCAAGTGTTTAATAGGAGGGGGTGTTTCAGAAGAAAGTTTCACGCGATTAGAAGAATTCACAAAAAAATATTGCGATATGATTAAGTCGCAAGATGAGATGAATCAGATGCTTACAAAAAAGGATGGCATATTTACTGGAGACGAGATTCGTATGAACTTGCAAAAAGTTGAAACGTTTGTCAATCAAAACGATCAATTAAAAGCACTTGCAAAAGGTGTTATTGATGATTTGCTATATCGTACAAATAAAGTTTATTTGCCGGATGTGGACTCAAAGCACAAAGAGCCTCATAAAGCGCAAAATACAACAAGAAAAATTTTAAATGATATTGAAGAAATAATATATGAACAAAAACCAGGTAAGAATACCCCGGGAAAATTAACTGACTATGGTAAACTGCTTCAGGAGAAATTCGCAAGCGAGGGCTTTGATAAAGCATTACAGTTACTGGATAATCAGCTTGCTGAGAACACAGGGTTTAGGCCTGTAACTGATGCGCATCTTAATAGCAGTCCACCTGGATCATTTATATCCACCTGGGGGGATCCTAAGACAACTTATGTGATGGAGTTGGAAGCTTATAAAACAGATCTAAAACAAGATGAGATGATCTTCTGCAAAAATGCACAGTTAAAGCTTATTGATCAATTAATTCAAGATGGAAAGCTAAATGAATATAAACCTGAAGACATTGGAAACTCAATTGTTCGTTATATTAACAGGCAAGATGAAGTTTTAGTTGCATCAAATAAACTTAAGTCAAGTAAAGCGATTTTTATGGAAAAAGCAGTGAGTATGCAAACAAATGACTATACCAATAAAATATAAGTGTATATGTTTGATATGATTTAGCGTATTGAGTATGCTTATATTTTTGGAAAATTAACAATCATGGAGGAAAAAATGTTAAAAAAAAACAGCCAAAATTACTTTACAACAAGGGAAGTTTCAGTTTTATGGCCATGTAAAAAGGAACTTTTCCTATATAAGTGCAAATCTTTTAAGTAAAGTTATATCCGATGTAGAAAAAGATACAAATATTCCAAGTGAAGCGATAAGCGAGCTTTCTGAATTTAGTACAGCTTATACGGTTATGCTGAACCAGCAGGCTAAAATAAATACATCTTTTAGTAAGACTAAATATGCCTTTTCATTGTATCAATGGAAAAGTAACCTAAAATTGATTGATCACTTTTTTTCCGAAAGAGAAGCACTTTTGCCAATTAGCAATAAGTTAAAATCTAGTACGTTTTATCAAACTCATATGCCCTATAATGGTGTAAGTATTATGTCTGGTGAAAGTTTCACAAAAGAAGATAATACAACACAACGGCTATTAAAGCATATTGAAAGGCTTATCTATGATCAATCACCCTCTGGGAATTTTCCTGGAGCGTTGACTGATTTTGGTCAGTTTTTGGAGATGCGGTTTGGGCAAGGAGTATTTAATCAGGCTTTGCAGCTATTGCACAATCAGTTAGCAAATGATATTGGTTTTCAATCAATGTACGCAATGAGCTGGCAAAAGCCCTTATATGAGTGTGCATATCTTGTTGAAAAAGAAGTTGATGATACTTCGCTTGGTCTAGATGATGTAATTTGTTGCAAAGATGCACAGCTTAAGCTCATTAATTATCTTGTTTCTAAAGGAAAATTAAATGATTTTTCGATGAAAGATATTGCGCTTGTAAAAAATGAAATTATACAAAAAAATGAGACACTTGTTTCTGATAAATGTATTAAATCAAGTGCGTTGCTTTTTATGGATAGGGTAGAGCAAAAATCTATTGGATTATTAGGTTCTGTGAACCA
>NZ_QLIT01000257.1 GCF_003574485.1 Facilibium subflavum | reverse complement strand
GGAAACCAAAAACCCTTATAAAATAAGGCCTGAGCAAAAATATCTTTCTTCAAACCTGTGGATAACTTTGAAAAGTGTCAAAGTCGGGATAAAATAGCGATGCCAGTTGCTTATATTATTGATTGTAATATATTTATGGTAAAAAGGTTATTTAAGTGGATAAAGCGTACGGTACGCGCTAAAGACAAAATATACCACGATGTAGCTTATAATCACCCAGGCAAGCAAAGTGTTGGTATGTGGCCACATGAAACTTGATAGAATCGTTGCAGCACCCCAGATGAGTGTATAAATAAACATAATGGATAATATCAGTTTATGACGGCTAAGATAGCTCATTCGAGAAGGATAAATATATTTAATTGGCACAAAGGTTAAGATAGTAAGAATGATAATAAGAATAAAATTTGTGATTGCTGAAAAATGGAAATAAATCAAATAATAAATGGCCAAATTCCAATAGCTTGGAAACCCTTTAAAGAAATGATCTTTTGTCTTTGCATCCAGTTGGCAAAACTGATAACAAGAAGCCAGTACAATCAAGCTTAAGCTTACGACTTTTAGGCCGTGTGGTACGACATCAGTAATATAGACCCACAGTGCAGGAATAACGGCATAGGTAACAAAATCAATAATATTGTCAAGAAGACTGCCATCAAGTGGTGCAAGCTTTTTAATATTGACTCTGCGCGCTAATGTGCCATCAACTGCATCGATCACAACAGCAATAACAACATAAATAAAGGATAGTCGCATATAGAAAAAATACCCGCTTGGGTCGGCCTGGATTTTGGCAGCATAAGCCTGTGTTGTTGCCGCAAGCGATAAAACAGCAAATACAGCGCCGCTGGCTGTAAATAGATGGACAAACCAGGCGTAAGCTTTTTTAAATGTAATCGTCATATCAAAGGGTATTATGTCGTGTTGTGTTTAGATGATAAGTAGAGTAGCATAAAATTAATTTACGAAGAAAGCTTTAATAGGTCCTTTTTATGATATATTGTGCAATTTCCCATAGGTGCTTTGTATGTGTTGATGATATTAAATCCAGGTTTGACTTTGCCTGTTGCATTAGCTGATTTAATGTTTGCATAGCACCATCAAGCCCTAGTAATGCAGGATAAGTTGCTCCCGACTTTTCTTCTTTTTTCTTTGCTTCCCTTATTTTATTATTCTTCCTTCTCATCCCATGTCACTACTTTTATTTTTCCTCATTTTCTACTGGTGTGCTTTCTTTTCTCCTTCCCTTCGTTTTTTTACTCTTTTCTTCTTTCCCTTCATTATCTTTTTTTTTTCCTTTTTTCTTTTCTTTTTTTCTTTGCTTTTTTTTTCTT
>NZ_QLIT01000256.1 GCF_003574485.1 Facilibium subflavum | reverse complement strand
TGCTTGGAGATTATTGTGCGCATTTAAACAGTAAATTTGAAGTAAATAGTGCGAAAAATTTAAAAAGTATACTCAGAAAACACTGCGAAATAATAGGCTTAGCTAACTTGCTGGTAATTGCTGGCACCAAGTATTGTAATCAATTTTAACCATGTCATAAATTATGCTCCTTATTTTAATCTCTATGGGTTTAATTCTCCGCAATTTGTTGCGAACGGAAAACGGCAATTTAGCTCAAAGAGCTTATTAACTCGTTTGCTTTTTTTCTTTATTTTCTTCTTTATCGGTGAATTTCAGTGTCAAACCTTCTTTTTCACTCAACAGTAAGTACTTGTGACCTTTTTCCTCTTGATGCTTTTGTTCCAATTTAAATTGTTGATCTTCTGTATTATCTTGATACCGTATGCTCACTTCATCAGTTAGGCCATATCCACTCTGTTGTATAAACATTTCAGAGCCTTTTTGGTCAACTAAAAATCGATTAGAAATGAATTGTTCGAACTTGATTGATTCTTGATTAAAAACTTTAATCGCTATAATATCTCCTTGCGCAAAAGGAAAGTACTGATTGGCCAATACTTGTCCTTGCGCTGCAGGCATATAAATAAAGGCATTTTCACTTTCTTTACTTTCTCCTAAGATCATTTCACTTGGAATAATTAATTTGATAAAAGGTTGTTCATAATTGTAGGGTGTAAAGGTTAATGGATTATCAGGTTCATTAGGTGCTGGTGCACTATTTGCTTCAAAAGAGATTTCACTATCATCTGTCGGATTCACCCATTGATATTCATTTTTTCTTTTAGGATCTACCTGATCACGAGAAAAGATGCGAGTATGTAATGTACGAGCAATAAATGGTTGAAAGCAAGGTAAAAATGGGCTCTGATTAATATCGCTATCATAATGCTGGATAACCTCTACATGATGAGTCAGCTTAACAGCATTAAACTCTGGAAAAGTTTTATTTTTATCAGAATGTGATGATAGCATACCTAATTTTTCAATATGTAACTGTGGATTTTCTTTAAGATCCTCTTGACTGTCTGCGAT
>NZ_QLIT01000255.1 GCF_003574485.1 Facilibium subflavum | reverse complement strand
GTTGCCAAATACAGGGCCCAATACAACCTTAACAGAAATACGCGCATACTGGCAAGTGGAGAAGCACCTTCACGGGTCATTAGATGTTACTTTTAGAGAGGATCAAAGCCGAATTCGTCAAGAAAATGCGGCCATCAATTATTCTTGGATGAGAAAGTTTGCTCTAGGGCTTCTAAAAAAAGATACCTCTGTAAAGATGAGTATTCGCCGAAAACAGCGAAAGGCCCTGGTTGATCCAAGCTATCTAACTACCGTAGTTAAAGAAAATTAGATGCGTTTACCCTGATAGCATTGGTAAATCATTTTACTGTTTTTATTTCCAAAGCAAATTGTAACAGTTTATGGTGTAAGTGTTTTTAGCATATCGATATCAATTTCCTCTTGATAATCAACATCTGATATGCCAAAGCCATTTAAGGCGAGAAAATCCTGGTAGAACCCATCAAAGTCGCTGATCTGTTTAAAATTCTGTGGTGTCATTTGCGCCATGATTGCATTGACTTTTTGTTGCGTGTTCGATTGCATTTCAAGGTTATCAGGGCGAATGCGGCCAGCTTCATCAATAATACGGCTTTCACCGTACATCATATCACGCATAAACCGGTCAATTTGCTCAATCGTATTTTCATGCGTGCCTTCTTCTTTCATGACTTTAAATAATGCACAGCCATATAATGGAAAAAGGGGAATAAATGCACTGGCTTTTGTTACCAATGCTTTAGCGACTGTAACAAAAGCTTCGCCATGAACAGGTTGCAGCACATCATTAAGCATATGCGCTGTTTTCTCTAAATGACGTTTTGCCGCACCAATCGTGCCTTTTTTATAAATGGCATCAGTTGCCTTGGCACCATCATATGAATATGCCGTTGTTTTAAAACCCTGGGCTAACACATCGGCTTTTTGTAATGCATCAATCCATAACTGCCAATCTTCACCACCCATGACTTTAATTGTATTGTCAATATCTTGTTGTGTGGCTGCTGCCATTTTTCCTGGCGTGATGGTTTTTTTAGATAAATCTAAGGTAGGCGCTGAAATTTCACCTATGGTACTTTTTAGCACAGATTCGTGTGTAACACCTGTTTTGGGATCCGTTCGCCTGGGTGATGCAAGGCTGTAGATAAGCGCATCAATCTTACCACCAAAGTCTTTTTGAATAATGTCAATGACTTGTTGTTTGAGCTCATCACTAAATGCATCACCGATAACGTTTTTTGCAATTAATCCATCGTTCTCGGCAAAATGTTTAAACCATATATTGTTCCACCAGCCAGCAGTCCCAATACGTTTTTGTGTTATACCGGTTTCAAATGAAACACAGATAGTATCCGCATTGGCGCCATAAGCCATCGCAACGCGTGAAGCAAGGCCATAGCCTGAAGAGCCACCAATAATAAGCACTTTTTTCTTATTGCTAAATGCGCCTTTGGCTTTTACATAATCAATTTGGCGTTTAACAACGGCTTTACAGCCAATAGGATGCGGATTTTTCACTAAACCGCCACGGACTATTTGTGGTTCGATAATCATCTTTATATTTATACACAGGTTTTTCTAAAAATTGTACAAATCATAATGTGATAGACATGCTTAAGTCAAGAGCACGATCAATATTGACCCACCGGCGTTCGCAAATAACGTTTCGCGCCAAAGACAATAGCGTAAGTAATTGGGATGGCAACAATGCTTAAAATGCTTTTAGAAACAAAGGCACCGATAATAAGTGAGGTCTTATCAGGAAAAGACCAAAATACGATGGAGATGAAGATAACTGAATCAACAAATTGACCAATAATGCTTGAAAAAGCAGAGCGAAACCAGAGTTGCTTACCTTTTGAAAATTCTTTGAGCATTTGGAAAATAAAAATATCAAAAAACTGTGAGATCAAAAAACCAATGAAAGTGCCTAGAATAACAAGGCTGCTTTTTGCCAGAACTTCTGCATAAATAGACTGGTTAACCCATCCTTGTGCTGATGGTGTGATAACAGACAACTCAATAATAAAAACGAACACCATCTGGCTGATTACCCCTAAAACAGCAACAAAATAAGCCTGTTTTTTTCCATAAAGCTCACATACCGCATCAATAACGGGAAAGGTGAACAGTCCAAACATAATATTGGAAAAAGGGAATTGCAGTATGAGGTGGACCGGTTTTGTTGCAGTGATCGCGGAGCTGGTCATTGCGCATATAATTATCATGGATAAAACTAACAAAACATAGATATGTTTATTTTGTTGTTTGAAATAATGATCAGAAGGTGAGATGTCATTTAATTGATATACGTTCATTGGCTTTATTCTCCCTGTTAAACAATTTATGCTTCTTTTCGTAATAAGCAGTAATAAAAGCCATCACCTTGGTCAGTTTTAGGCAGAAGTTGATAGCCATATTTTTTTCTGCTTTCATGATTAAAAATACTGATATCTAATACTGTCACATTTGTGTGTGTCAGTAAAAATTGCGATATTTGTTTATCATTTTCTTCAGGTAAAATCGAACAAGTAACATATAGTAACATGCCACCTGGCTTTAATTGAGGCCATAGGTTGGCTAAAAGTTTTCTTTGTATTTCAACAATCGTTTTTATTTCTTCAGGTGTTCGCAGTACTTTAATATCAGGGTGTCGGCGAATAACACCGGTGGCACTGCATGGTGCATCAAGTAATATTTTATCAAACTGCTTGTGAAATTGCTTTTGGGTGATGTCACAGCGAAGAAATGCAAGTTTTAATTTATCATCGAGTTTAAGGCGCGTTAAATTTTCATGGATTTTAGCAAATCGTTTTTCGTTGCAATCAGCAATGGTCAGCGAAATTTCTGTGCATTTTTCAAGTAAATGTGCAGTTTTCCCACCAGGGGCAGCACAGGCATCAAGAATATGCTCATTAGGTTTTGGCGCTAAAATATGCGCTGCATATTGCGCTGAAAGATCCTGGACACTGAATAACCCCTCATTAAACCCAGGAAGCTGCGCGATGTTGTAGTTTTTATTTAATTTCAGACAATAAGGTAAAACAGTAGTATCAAAAGCGATATTATTTTTTTGGAAACGCTTTAACAGTTCTGTTTGATTTTTTTGCTGGTTCAGCCGGATAAAAACAGGGGGTTGGCTATTACTTTGTATCACTATATCATCAGCATTGTCATAATGTTTTTGCAGTTTGCCAATAAGCCAGTCAGGCATGTCTTTTGCTGGATCATAAGGGGGAAGGTGTGATTTAAAGTTTTTTAAAGCCACATTTACAAAACCACAAACGGCATTGAGTTTTAATGCTTTACAGGCATTTACGGTTTCATTGATGATGGCATGTTTGGGTTGGTGCATAAAAATCAGCTGATAAAGCGCAGTTAATAGCAGTGATTTAACCTTGGCTTTTGTTTTTTGTTTGCAGATCTGTAGTAAGTGCTGCTCTAAGTAAAAGTAATGACGGAAAACACCATAGCAAATGGCATAAATAAAGCGGCGATCCTGATCACTGATATTTTCATGTGATAGCAGTTGGTCTATTGAGATAAGACTGATTTGATGCTGCGTGATTTTGTGAATGATTTCACAGGCAATCGCACGCGAATTCTTCATTACTTGGCCAGATGTGGTGATAAGAATTTAGTAAGCTTGGCAACAATACGTGGATTCCCACCAATTAAGCGGCCATCTTGTAAATAGTGAAGCCCGCCATCTAAGCCACAAAGCATGCCACCTGCTTCTTTGATGATTAGATCAGCCGCGGCAATATCCCAGATTTTTGCATCGCGTGATGTCCAAACGGCATCAAGATAACCTGCAGCAACATAACACATATCTAAAGTTAAAGAGCCTGAATAGCGAAGGCCTGAGATTTCTTCATGAAGTGCAAGTACCGCTTCAGGGTAACTTGGATTAAAGACCTTTGTGCTGTATTTTAAAGCACCAGAAAATAAACAGCCGGTGAACTCTTTTTTATTACCTACGCGAATACGCTGGCCGTTTAACTGTGCACCGGACCCTTTAGTTGCAGTGAAAAGCTGATCTAAATACGGGTTGTATACAACGGCTAATTCTGTCTTATTGCGAAATTGCATTGCAATAGAAACACAGTGATGTGGCAGGCCGTGAATAAAATTGTTTGTGCCATCTATCGGATCGATAATCCAGGTGTGGTCACTGTTCTCATTACCAAAATGTCCAGCTTCCTCAGTGATGTAAAATTGATCTGGAAAGGCTTTTTGAAGTGTGGCAATGATTTTCTTCTCAACCTCAATATCAATATTGGTAACATAATTATTTTTGGATTTTTCATGAACTTCTATTGTGCTACGATTGTCATTGGCTTTTAAAATTGCGCGCCCAGCTTGGCGAGCAGCCTTAATGGCAACGTTCATTTTTGGATGCATGAAGGCAATTCCTTGGTTAAATTTTTAAAATTTCTTTAGTGGTGTATGATACAATATTTAGATACAAGGTGATAGTTTTTAAAATTTAAATGTTAGATAAAATACGGATTGTGTTGGTTGAAACTTCTCATATGGGGAATATTGGTTCAGCAGCGCGCGCGATGATGAATATGTCATTAAGCCAGTTATATCTTGTAAACCCAAAACAACAACCCGATGATCACGCACATGCTGTTGCAGCACATGCAGATGCGCTGGTAAAAAATGCACATGTTGTTACATCACTTGAAGAGGCATTAGAGGGTGTGGCGCTTGTGATTGGAACCAGTGCAAGAACAAGGCGCATGGATTTACCACTTATCAATGTGAAAAGTGCAGCACAAAAGAGTATAGAAAAGACGGCTCAAGGTGGTGAAGTTGCCATTGTTTTTGGCCGTGAGCGCACGGGTTTGTATAACAATGAACTGCTTATGTGCCATATTCATGCCTATATCCCAACGAATGAAGTGTATAACTCTTTAAACCTGGCGCAAGCGGTGCAAGTGTTTTGTTATGAGCTATATAGCTATTATATTGCGTGTGATCAAAAAGTGCAGCTTCCTGCAGCTCATTATGTTCGTGAAAAAGCCTCTGCCAAAGAGCTGTTAGGGTTCTATCAGCACTTAGAGGAAAAGCTGATTGCAACAGGTTTTTTAAATCCGGATAAACCAGGTCATGTTGTTGACAAGTTAAAGCGTCTGTTTCAGCGCGCGCAGTTAGAGTCCCAGGAAGTGAATATTTTACGTGGTTTTTTAAGCCATATTCCTGCAAAAAATAGTTCGAATCATAAAAAGGAATAGCATGATATTAGGTATTGATGAAGCAGGACGTGGACCTTTGGCAGGTTCGGTTATCGCTGCTGGTGTTATTTTAGACCCTAAAAATCCGATTGATGGATTGATGGATTCAAAGAAATTAACGGCAAAAAAACGCGAAAGTCTTTATGAAGTAATACAGCAAAAGGCACTTGCCTTTGCTATTGCTCAAAGCACACCCAAGGAGATTGATGAGATTAATATCCTGCAGGCGACTTTATTGGCAATGAGGCGTGTTGCAGATAAGATTATGCTACCTTTTACTGAAGTTTTAGTTGATGGTAACCAATTACCAAACTGGAATTACAATGCAACAGCAATCATTAAAGGAGACAGCCAAATCGCTGAAATCTCAGCCGCTTCAATTCTTGCTAAAGTCTATCGTGATCGACAAATGGTTCAATACGATAAACAATACCCACACTATCAATTTGCAAGGCACAAAGGCTATCCAACAAAACTGCATTTGCAGCTCTTACAAGAGTATGGCGCTTTGGATATTCACCGCAAGAGTTTTGCACCGGTGGCAAAAGTGTTATCAAAGGGTTAATTCACACTGTTTTAGGTGAAGCTGTCAGTGTGGTAATCGAGCGTTTATTCACTGTTGGTAATCGTATAGGTCCCTTCAAACTGGTCATGACTTGCCTGAGAGTTATCTTTTAACGCAACATTAAACTGTTGATTCTTCCCATTTTTGTAATCGATATTATAGGGTTCGACTTGTCCTTCGCCGATTTGACCTCCTTCTGAGGATAAAATAAAATCACAGGTTCCTATAATACTTGCTGTATCACCTGATCCAACATCGAGTGTTTTAAAACTATAATTAGGTGTGCTAACCACCATGCAGTCATTTCCGCTTAGGTTGATAACAGAGATGGATTTGTCTGCTTTATTAATGATTTTAGCTGTGGCAACGCCTTGTGCGTTGGCGAATAAAGGCAAACAGCTGAGTAACACAATAAATGTTTTGATTATGGGGGATTTTGGAAATATGGCATCCATAGCGTACTCCTTCAAGTAAGTTTAAGGCATCAAGTAAGAGTCATAGAGATTCTTAATGCCCTATAGCATAGACAAGAATATTTCAAAATGCGAATTTCATGATTTCTGCTTTTCGTGGTGGCTAAATCTATGGATATTTGGCTTAGTATGCTGAATTAATTGGTGGCTCCCCGAGACGGACTTGAACCGCCGACCCAGTGATTAACAGTCACTTGCTCTACCGACTGAGCTATCGGGGATCGCCTTAACGAAAGGGAATTTTATAGATCAATTTCAGGTGAGTCAATAGCTTTTGATAAAAAAAGTGAATTATTCACGAAAATGGATAGCAAGCCAGATGACAGGTGGTTGACTTGAGGTAAAAGTAACCCAGTGCGGTGTTTGTTTTGGTAAATGTAGAAAGTCGCCTTTTTGCAGTACAACCTCGTCTTGCGCTGCAATTTTCAGTCTTGCCTGACCTTGTAGCACCAGCACAAACTCATCCCATTGTTGTATGTAGGGTGATTGTTTTGGTGTGACCTGTCCATAGGAAACAATGCGTTCGACTTTGATATTGTCCTTTTGTAAAAGCGTATCAAATAATTCCTGATCACCTGCGTTTGGATAGTGAAAAAGATTCATACATGCTCCTATGTCTTTTTGTTTAAATGGATATGTAAATAGCGGTCAAGTTCACTGGCAAAGCGATGAGTCTGCGCGTGGCTAAATGGCTTTGTTTTTGTCTCTACAACGCCAGCATCACGCATGGTCGTAAAAAAATCACGCATGGACAATGCCTGACCAATGTTGGCCTTTGTGTATTTTTTGCCTTGAGGTGTGATAACGGTTGCTTGTTGTTGGATTGCATCATTAGCAAGTGGGATATCGCCTGTAATCACTAGATCATGCGGTTTGACCATATCAACGATCAATTGATCAGCAACATCAAATCCCTTATCAACCAGCTTTGACTTTATAAAGGGTGATGGTGGGTGATATAAAGGGTGGTTGGCAATAAAGATGCAAGTCACCTTTCGCTGGTGAGCCGCTTTATAGAGTATTTGTTTAATTGCTTTTGGGCAGGCATCGGCATCGACGAGTATTTTCATGAATATTACGCATAATTTTTTTGACTAACCAGTATGCCATAAAAGATAATGAGTAACACAAAAAATATTGTATAAAATACAGTTACGTTATGCGGTATTGCATAAAAAATTGATGAGATGAGTTCGAAGATTAAAAAGGCAAAAATTCCCCAAGAGGATTTCAACATCAGTTTGTAGCTTGTTTTACTTGATGCACGTTGATGCATGATGCCATACATTATGAAAAAGCCAAGGTGTAAGATAAGCGCAACGGCCAGGTTAACAGTCCCTGAAATCATTAATAAATAACCTAAAAACAGGAAGATGACAAAGGTGAAAAGGCCTGAAAAAGGAAGGTACCGTATGGGCAGGGGATCCTTTTTGTTAGCACTTAGTTTAGCGTGGGCAACCGGTAAAGCAATACAGGAAATCAGGATGAAAGTTGTCGTTAATGAGGCAATAAGCTGCCAGTTCTTGAAAAAGAGGATCAAAACAAAAGAGCAGATAAAGGTAAAAATCAATGATACCCTGGACATGCCTATTTGGGTATTCACTTGTGCAAATACCTTAGGTACCTGATGGTTTTTCCCCATTTCATTAAGCATGCGTGTGCTGGCACCCATATAGATTAATCCTGTGCCTGATGGGCTAACAAGTGCATCAGCGTATAAAATGACTGCCAAAGCATTTAATCCCAAAAGGCCAGCTAATTGTGCTAAAGGTGATTCAAAGTTAAGTCCTTGCCAGCCGCCTGAAAGCATATGTGGTGGCAGGGCGCCGATAAATGCAATTTGTAATAAAAGATAGATACCTAAAACGATTAACACACTGCAGACCAATGCTATGGGGACATTTCTTTTCGGGTTTTTCAGCTCAGCAGTAAAACTTGCCGCGGTTTGAAAGCCAAAGAACGAATAAAATATCCCACAGCTTACGATTGCACTGAAAATACTGCTGGTGCCAAAGGGGATAAAACTGTTTTTCTCGGCAGTGAAATTGCTGCTGTGAAAGGCTGCAATAATCATTATAATTGCAGTTGCCAAGGGAATGATGATTTTTAATGTCGTAATTGAGTTATTAATCTTGGCAAAAAAGCGAATTCCCCAATAATTGATGATGGTATAAAGCAACATCAATAAGCCGACAATGGTAATTCCCCATATTGTCAGCTGGTCATTGCTAAAAATATAATGTGTCATCGGTTTATAAATTGAGGCAAGGTATTGAGTAGTAGCAATTGCTTCAGAAGGGATAACGATCAAGCCAAGAAGCCAGTTGGAAATACCGGTGACAAAACCAAAGTGCTGGTTGTGTGATAGACTGATTAAGCGTGTAAATAAGCCATTTACCGGGTGTTTAATAGCAATTTCTGCTAAAAGTAATGCCATGATTAGTACACTTGCCGCTCCGATAATCCATGAAAAAATTGACGCCCCACCGGCAGCTTTCGATGCATAATAAGAAGCGAATAACCAACCACTGCCCATCATGGTTCCGACACTTAAAGCAATGGCAGAAAAAAGCCCTGGACCTGTTTGCTGTTTCATTATTTTACGCCCTCAATTATTTTAAATAATAAAAGTGCGTGTTATGTAGTCATATCAGTTTTCCATAAAATTGAGCAGAATAACAGCATTATTGCTTGGCATGTTGTTAGCAACATTTATTGCTTGGCATGTTTGTGCTTTTGGAAGAACTTATAGTAAAATGCATGCTAATTAATATTGAATAACAGTAAATACAATGCGTGTAATTAAAGTCAAAGATTTTGTTCAAAGTGTCGCTGATGGTCTGCAATTTATTTCTTACTATCATCCTAAAGATTTTGTCCAGGCAATGCATAAAGCCTACCAAAAAGAAGCTTCAAAGCCTGCGAAAGATGCGATCGCACAGATTTTGATTAATTCAAAAATGGCCGCTTATGGCCACAGGCCTATTTGCCAGGATACTGGAATGGTGTGTGCTTTTGTAAAAGTTGGAATGGATGCAAAACTTGATAAGACAGATCGCACGATCACTGAACTTGTAAATGAAGGTGTCAGACAAGCGTATTTAAATCAGGATAACCCTTTGCGTGCTTCAATGGTTAATCCACCACATAATGGACGCAAAAACACAAAAGACAATACGCCTGCTATCGTGCATATTGACATGGTGCCTGGAGATAAAATTGAGATTGAATTGGCTGCTAAAGGTGGTGGCTCCGAATTTAAATCGAAATTTAAAGTATTAAACCCAAGTGACAGTATTGTTGATTGGGTGCTTGAGATGTTACCAACAATGGGTGCTGGCTGGTGCCCGCCTGGTATCATTGGTATTGGGATTGGCGGTACGGCAGAAAAAGCGATGCTTTTGGCTAAGGAGTCATTGGGTGAAAAAATTGATATGCATGAAGTCTTGGAGCGTGGCCCACAAACGCTAATTGAAGAATTACGCGTTGAGCTTTATCACCGGATTAATGCATTAGGCATTGGTGCTCAGGGGTTAGGTGGCTTGACAACCGTATTGGATGTGAAAATCCATGAGTATCCCACTCATGCCGCTTGTAAACCAGTAGCCTTGATTCCAAACTGTGCAGCTACCCGCCATGTACATTTTACACTAGATGGTAGTGGTGTGGCAAAATTGCCAGTGCCTTGTTTAGAAGATTGGCCTGATATTGCTGAGGTAGATAAAACACAAATGCGCCGGGTGAATCTGGATGACTTAACTCAAGCTGATATTGAAAGTTTTAAACCTGGTGAGACCTTGCTATTAAATGGCAAGCTTCTGACTGGGCGTGATGCAGCACATAAACGTATTGTTGATATGATCAAAGCAGGCGAGGATTTGCCTGTGGATTTAAAGGGCAGGTTTATTTATTATGTGGGGCCTGTAGATCCAGTTGGTGATGAAATTGTAGGCCCTGCAGGACCGACAACGGCAACAAGAATGGATAAGTTTACCGAGTTTATGCTAAGCAAGGTAGGTATTGCCGGGATGGTTGGTAAGGCTGAGCGTGGCGCGCAAACCATAACATCAATTAAAAAGCACAAGGCCGTTTATTTGATGGCGGTGGGAGGTGCTGCTTATTTGATTTCTAAATCAATTCGGAAAGCACGTGTTGTTGGTTTTAAAGATTTAGGGATGGAAGCAATTTATGAGTTTGAGGTCGAAGACATGCCAGTTACTGTGGCTGTTGACAGTCAGGGGACTTCCGTGCATGAAACAGGACCAAAAGAATGGAAAGTAAAAATTGCGGATATGATGACATAATAATTAAGTAAACAGGATATATTGTTATAATGATGGAGCATAAAAAAATTATTGAAGAATACCCTTATGAATACTGCAGAAGCCTTGAATTTGCTTATGGTCAGGGGATGATGTCAGAGGGTGGAGAAAAAGGAATAGATAAGTTTTTCTTTGATGTGGATCTTGCAAATAAAAAAGTCTTAGAGATAGGGTTTGGACTAGGTGGCTTGGCACACTATATCGCAAGAAAATATCCAAGTCTGGAATACCATGGCATTGAAATTAACCCGATGATGCTTAAGCATGCCAATAAATACTATAAGCATAACAATACGTATTTTTATTGTTTAGAAGAACCAGATATACTGCCTTTTGATACCAATAGCTTTGATGTGGTTTTTTCTAAGGGGGTGTTAGTGCATCTGCGCAATAAAACACCATTATTTAAAGAAGTCTGCCGTGTGCTTAAAGGGAATGGCTTATTCTTAATTAATGATTGGTTAAGCCCTGATGGCATAAGTTTTGGTGAAAAGGTTGATAGAATGTGTGAAATAGAAGGCCTTACCTTATATCCCACGACCATTACACAATATCAGGATGTATTATTAAACAGCGGGTTCAGGCTTTTGTCTATTGAAGATGAAAATAAAGACTACAGTAATTACAACCATGATATTGTAAGGCGCTTAAAACAAGCCAAAGTCAAAGAAGCGTTAATTGCTGAATATGATCTTAAGACATATCAGGAGTTTTTATCATCTTATCGTGGTGTTGCACAGGCATTTGCTTTGAATGAGTTACTCGCACGAAAGATCTTAGCCAAAAAGTGATTAAGTCCTTAATTGTTTGCTGATTGTATCTTTAAGCACAAGCATTTGCAGCGTACAATAAATTATATTGGAAGGTTAAAATAGGAAACCATTATGTCAGGAAGTTATTATGATTTACTGGGTGTAGCCAAATCTGCGTCAGATGCTGATATTAAAAAAGCTTATCGGCGCCTGGCAAAAAAATATCATCCAGATGTCAGCACGGAAGCTGATGCTGAAGCGAAATTTAAAGAAATACAAACCGCCTATAGTGTTTTAAAAGATCCACAAAAGCGAAAACTATATGACCAGTTTGGTGAAAACTGGGAGCAGGCACAGGCTGGTGGATTTCAGCAATCTCAAGGACAAGGCGGTTTTTCTCAGAAAAGTCATGGTGGTGGCTTTCATACTGAAGGACAACACTTCTATGAGAATTTTGGCGATTATGAAGATATTTTTGGCGAGTTTTTTAAGCAAACACACCAAAAGCGAAGCCAACAACAAGGCCATTTTCGTGCTGATGGGCAGGATTTGCATACACAGGTTTCCATCTCAGTATTAGAAGCGCTAAACGGTGTGGAAAGACAACTACACTTTCGTTATCAAGCCCTTGATGACAATGGATATGTGACAGAGAAAACCAAAAAATTAAAGGTTAAAATCCCAAAAGGGGTAGGTAACCATCAGCAAATTCGTCTTAAAGGTCAAGGCGGAAAAGCGATGGGGCAAGGTAAAGATGGTGACTTATATTTAGAAGTTATCGTGGAATCTACGTCACAATATCAGGTTGTAGGTAATGATCTTTACAGCCACATACCGATTGCACCATGGGAGGCTGCTTTGGGTGCTGAGATAACCGTGCCAACGCCACATGGGAAAATGAAACTTAAAGTACCTGCACATACGCAAAGTGGTAAAAAAATGCGCTTGAAAGGAAAAGGGCTGGCAAAAGGAGATTTTTATGTTGTGCTTGATGTTATTTTGCCGCCAGCTGTTTCAGATAGCCAAAAAGCATTTTACCAAAAAATGGCGGATGAGATGGCATTTGATCCAAGAAAAGATTTGTTAGGAGCGTAAGTGATGCAAGATTTTCAATTTCATTTATTGTCTGAAGATGATTATTTAAGTATTGAGCAATTATCCACGTTATTGTGTGTGCCTGAGCAATTGATCATTGAGTGGGTAGAGCATGATGTGGTATATGCTAAATATGAGCAAAAGACGTATTACATCCGTTGTGATCAAATTGATAAGGCAAAATCAGCTTTACGCTTAGCCGGTGATTTAGGTGTAAATGCTTCTGGCATTTCCATTATCCTTACGCTTCGTGAGAAAATTAGAAAACTTGAGGCAATGTTAGATCAAACAAAAACACCTCGTTAAGGCTTTATGTTTCTTTTGGTTGCCAGCTTTTAGCGATGATCGTGTTGATATCTTCATCGTTTTCTTTCAATGTGATCTCTATATCACCTGCTTCAGGATTAAAGCTTGCCATGGCCTGGATAATCTTATTGAGCTCATGATGATATAGGATTTCATCCTCGGTCATAATGGCATCGACCTGGTTTTGCTCATCATCAAACCAGCCCTGAAGCTTGATAGTATCTTCATCCGCAAGGTT
>NZ_QLIT01000254.1 GCF_003574485.1 Facilibium subflavum | reverse complement strand
CCCGAATTGTGTAAGAATTTGCTATTGGTGAGCTGCAAACCAAAGTTTATCCCTGTATCTTAGGGTTGTATAAAAAGGGTGGTTCACCAATGGATACCTTACAATATTTACTGAATCACTTGCAAGCATTTTTTACCCAGGGCCAGGGTAAACGCATCTACATCCTAGTATTTATCTGGCCTAATGCTGGAATATAGTGCATCTTATCAGTTATAGCAAACTAAGTATCAATTTAAATTATTATGGATAGTATTTTCGTTGAATGTTTTAAGGAATTAAAAGACCCTCGTGTTGATAGGACAAAGAAGCATTTGCTACTGGATATTATTGCGATTGCTATTTGTGCAGTAATTTGTGGTGCAGAAGGCTGGGAAGAAATTGAAGACTTTGGAAAAGCGCGTCAAGATTGGTTTTCTAATTTTCTAGAGCTGCCTAATGGAATTCCCTCGCACGATACATTTTCTCGTGTTTTTGGTGTGTTAAAGCCATTGAAATTTCAAGAGTCCTGCATGAAATGGTTTAGAAAGGTACAAGCACTATTACCTGAAACGGTTATTGCAATCGATGGTAAAACACTCAGAGGTTCTGCACGTAAAAACAAGGAACTGAAAGGGCTTCACATAGTAAATGCATGGTCTTGTGCGAATGGCATCAAAAAGAGATGAAGGTTATTCAAAGGTTAATCAAGACCAATTTAGCAGCTTGCTTGGGTGGGCGTCAATTACAGACAAGACTGCTTTTAAGGCATTATCTTGGCGGTGTAAAATCTCATGCTTGTGATGGTGGTGCTGGCAACGTGCCAATAACCTGATGATGTGGTCCGTGTTTTTTCATTTTGTGTTTGGGTGGCCTTGGGTAAGGGGAGATGTGTCCTGTTTGCGCATCAACGATAAAAAATTGGCGTAAATCACCTTCTTGCCCTTTGATATAGACAAGATAAAAAGTATTATCATTAGCAAGTTTAATCGTTTTAACACTATCTATTTCAAGTTGGCTAGTGGGTTGATGCTGGATTATTTTTGCATTAACCAGTATTTTTGCCTGATCAGCGGTTAGATTAAGTGGCTTTTTATGCTTTATAGCAGAAGGAGGTAATGGTTGACCAGGTGAAGCATAAGCATAACTTATACCACTTATTGTCATAATACAGATGAGCGTGAGTGTAATAAACTTTTTCATGATTGGCTCCTTTATATAATTTGGTAAGTGCAACAAACATAAACAAAACAATTTGTTTATGCCATAATATAAGCTTACATATTAGCGGTAACAGGAATATGACAAGTACAAAGAATTTTGTAACAGTTCTGTTACAGGACTTCTCTAGTATAAAAGAAGGTGAAAATGGAAAAAAAGCAAGTGCTCGTTGTGGATGATGATCGTGAAATTGGCAAGCTGTTATCCAGCTTTCTTGCGCAGTTTCATTATCAAGTCACCCATGTAACAGATGGCATTAAAATGGCACAAGCCATGAAAAATACACTTTTTGATATTGTGCTGTTGGACATTATGTTACCAAGTGCTGATGGTTTTGAGTTGTGCCGCCAAATAAGGAGAAACTCTGATATACCCGTTATTATCATCAGTGCCTTAGATCAAGAAAGTGATCGCATTTTAGGGTTAGAAGTTGGTGCTGATGACTATTTGCCAAAACCATTTAATACAAGAGAACTTTTAGCCAGAATTAAAGCAATTTTGCGACGAACCAGTGGTCAACTCAGTAATAGCAATATGCAAGGTGAAAAAATTATCTGCTTTGCAAACTGGCGTCTTGATCGTCATCGGCATGTGCTCATTGACGCAAATGATATTGTTATTGCATTAAGCAGTAAGGAATATCATTTATTGGAAATATTTCTTGCACACCCACAACAGATATTGACAAGAGATCAGATAATGGATCGACTTTATGATAAGGCTTGTGAGCCTTATGATAGAACGATTGATGTTCTTATTGGTCGGTTAAGAAAGAAAATAGAAACAAACCCTAAATCACCAGGTATATTAAAAACAATACGTGGTGAAGGGTATCAATTTTGTGCTAAAAAACAACAGGGTGCGAGGGAATGAAAACACATCTTGCAAAGCAGACATACTGGATTTTAACGATTGGTTTATTGCTGATTGGCTTTCTTTTAAGCCTTGTTGGATTCCAGCTAAGCCAATTGGCAGGCAGCAGTATTTATAGTCATATGGCGCAAAGGAATATTGTTGATGTGTTTCAGAATCAAACACAAGATATTAATCAATTAAAACGGCGTTTGGAGAATGTGCCAGGCATGCGTGTGCATATCGATACGATTAACAATACACAAGTTGCATCCAGTAAACTCCCTGTATTCAAGCTTCACCAGATTCGCCCACCTTTTGATTGGACGAAGCCATTTATTTTAGAATATCAGGGACATTATCTATCTATTTCTTTTTCGCCCTGGAATCAGGTCACGGCAATGATTATTATCTATATTTTCGCTATTTTTGTTTTGCTTGGTGTGATGTTCTGGTTGTGCTATTGGGCACTAAAGAGGCTTGAAAAAGTCAATTTACTTGCAAGAAATGCACTTGAGACTTTAGCATCAAATATTCATCGTCAGATAAGTCTTCCTGTCGAGAATAATGAAGCTGAATCACTATTTAACAGTATTCAAAAAATTCAGAACTTACTTAAAGATATTGTAAACAAACGCACAGAAATGCTTGCGGCTATTTCTCATGATCTTAAAACGCCGATTACGCGGTTAAAGTTACGTGTCGAGTTACTGTCAGAGTCTCAGGAAAAAGAAGCGCTTTTAAAGGATGTCAATAATATTGAAGCCATGGTGAATGCCATTTTAACATTTTCAAAAAATTTCTTGCAGGAAGAAAATGCGGTTTCCTTTGATTTCTCTGAATTGATTACCTCAATCGCGCATGATGCACAGGATCTTGGCCATGCTATTAAATTAATTGTGGAGAAGCCTGTTATCTATACTGGCAAAGTGATGTCGATTAAGCGGGCAATCGTCAACATTCTGGATAACGCAATTAAATATGGTCAGGATGAGGTAAAGATGCAATTATTTTCTCAAGATAAATATGTTGTTTGCCAGATTAGTGATCAAGGTCCAGGTGTCAGCGTTGCGTTATATGAGCGTTTATTTGAACCGTTTTTTCGTGCAGATCAATCCCGTAATGCGGATGTCAGTGGCTCTGGTTTAGGTTTAAGTATCGCAAAAGAAGTTATCGAAGGCCACGGCGGCAAGATCAAACTCTCACCTAATAAACCAAAAGGCCTTGTGGTACAGATTTTATTACCCTGTTAAATCTTTTTTTGGATCATGCTGTATAGTGTGGGTAGAATAATCAATGTAAACAAGGTGCCAAATAGCATGCCTGTGCTGATAACAAGGCCTATTTGGTTGCGAGAATGACTGCCAGGACCTGTTGCTAAAAGTAAAGGAATGCTTCCTAAAACATACATTGAGCACCTC
>NZ_QLIT01000253.1 GCF_003574485.1 Facilibium subflavum | reverse complement strand
AATAAACGCAAAGATTCCATATTTTTGCAGTGTATCCTCTTTACCGTCATTAAAAATTCATAAATCTTTTCCCAAGCATTTTCATTTATGTGATAATGCATTTTGCAATCCTTTGTTGTTTTTCTCAAATATATTTCAAACCAAGGATTGCAACCTTGCAAATCATTTTTTAATTAAATCAACTTAATTTCACATCTTGTAGTTTTTTTGGTTCACAGAACCTAGTAAAAAAACAGCGATTATTTTGTCCATAATGGTCTCCAAAAGATTTGATAAAAACACCAAACAGAATACTTTACTGTATAGGAAGCAAACAAATCTATGTCAAGGCAATGGATAAGAAATAATCTTATTTAATCGATTAATAGATAACGTATTTAAACTTCAAATCATCCAGGTATATTTGATAGAGTCTGGTGCGATCTTTTATAAGATTCTTTTTAGATTGTTTTATTAAAAAGTCATTTTTCACCCCTATATTTAATGCTGGATGTTGCATTGCCACATCAATATTATAAAGACTCAATACATATTCAATCATATAATGCCAAGCATCTTTAATACTATAAACAGAATGCCCTGAACTAATAGACAAGCTAATGCTTTCAGGTTTTTTTATAAATGACGACAAGGCAGCCAAAAACGCCTTGGAATGCTTTTGATAAACTTCCGCTGAGAGCGCTTGCACATACTGGCTTGTTATATGCTGCAAGGCAGGTTTTGATATATATGTATTGCTATAAGGCAACAATGCTTCAATTAACGCTATATTCTGGTATTGTACTGTTGCACTATCAAAATAGACTGCATTTTCCAGATTGACATCGCAGGCTTGACACCATAAGCCTAAATCAAATAATATCGGTTTTAAATAAACAGGGTGATCAATATGAAAATTCACCGTCACCCAACCAAAAGCCAGATCACCCAGTTGGTATTCTGCAACAATCGTTTTCTGCTTTTGTGCACTTTGCGTATGAATAGACAGCAATGCTTCAATTGATTGTGTTGATTTAGCCGATAAAAGTGTGTTGATTGAAAAGGCATTCATAAAAAAGGACTGTAAGTTTATTGAAGGTTTCAATGTAGAAGCAAGCTGAAAGTTTTCAAAATATGCCTGGTTGAAAAGTACTGATGCAACAGCGCTAAAAGTGTTATAGTCAGGCTGATTCGCAAGAAATTTTTTGAATGCAAACATATCAGCATCCACGATATCCACAGAAGCCTTCAGGTGCTGCTTTTTTGGTCCTGAAAGTGTCAACTGGAATTCTAGTTTATTTGCAACTTCATAAAGTGCAAGCTTATAATGCGTGTTTTTATACGCCTTGGGAAAGTCATTAAAATTTAAAAAGTATAATAACTTGCAATACACTGGGGTATCAAGTGTTACAGGGCACTGTTGCTTAAGTATGAATAAATCCTGGTATAAGTTGCCCTGTGTATGCCACAGGACCTTACCTACAGTAGCTGATTTTGCGTAAGATATGGCAAAAGAAAACATAAATAAGCCAATACATAACCGATATAAGATATGATAATATCGCTTACCACATCGATACAGCACAACCAAACGCTCTACTATTACTTTTTTATGCATCATATTAGAGGAATTACTTTCTATCTAACGTGAGTTCGACATAA
>NZ_QLIT01000252.1 GCF_003574485.1 Facilibium subflavum | reverse complement strand
CCCTTTATGGAGCGGTTACTACTCTTCGCGGGACCTCATAGTCTCGACCTTCTATCGATATTTTATAACGACTTCCGAATAATCCCAGTTTAAACTGCCCATTCAACGCTCTGCACTCAATTTTATTTTTTATACGTTGCTTATCATCAGCTGCCAAAGCACTATCGAAGGACAAACTACGTGACGCCATTTTATGATCACTAGCATCCTCAGTATCTTTATTCTCAATTTTATGGACTTGTAGATTATTATCATCATCAGCATTTTTCCAATGATCCCCGCTTATACCAATATTATCTAATACGCCAACTTTATAAGGGCAATCTGGGTCATTTGACCTTTTAATTTCCCCTTGTTTATTGCGTTTTTCATAGGTGAACTCACTTGCTTGTGCAAATAAAAAATCTCCAAAAACCCCGTCACCTGATGTCAATGGATCATACTGCGCAATTAACCTGGGAGCATCTTGGCCGTTTAGATCATTTTCAAGCGCAGACACATCCTCCCGGTCTGATAAGCGCTCATTTAAATCACCCATCAATATCATACCATCTACTTCCTTTTCTTTAAAATGCGCCTTCATCTGTTTAACTGTCTCTTGACGCTGTGCTCGAGTATGGGAGCTTAAATGCCCTGATAAAATACCAACATGTTTATCACCCATTCTAAGCTTAATTGCCTGACCACCTTTGTTGATATCACCAAAACCATTCACCCCACGAATAGAACCTGAACGACCTTCAATAACAGCGATTTCATCAAGCTTGTCATTTTTCACTAAAACAGCCGTACCTACTTTATTTGGGAAACCTGGCTTTGTCATTGCACGAAAACTATTATTATAAACAAGCGTATAGCCTTCAATACGCTTAGCAACACGCTCACCTAAATTTTGCCCGCCCCAGCTATTTTGTGCTTCTTGAAAAGAAAAACAAATTACATCTGGCTTGTCAGCATCTGCTACATCCACAACACCTAATGCAGCAACAATATTGCCAACTGCTGTTGCATCAAGATTATTATTCCCTGCATTAAACGTTGCCGTTTTTATTGTATACCCCATAGCATCTACCTTTAAATACGCAATAAATATATAAATAATTTACCCCATTACGCGACATAACAACAGCGTATAAGTGATAGTTGGACAACTTGATTGTTATAAAGCGCAATATTGCACATTTAAACACAATCATATGAATAGCAAATACATACCATCAAACAAATAGTTTTACATTTGTGCAGTAGCCACCATGCTATTTACTTTTATTATGCCATTTTGGAATAGCCTGTGGGCAATAAGGCTTTATTATTGTAGGCTTTTGCGGTGAAACCATTACCTCATCCAACAGCTGCCATCAGCAGCTGGAGCGAGATCCCCTGGAATGCTTATGCATTAGTAGCCATTGGCTTTTTCCTAGGGCCAATTTATCCAACAATTATTTCGGCATTATTAATGACAAAACCAAAATCCTATCATGCGGTAACCATGAGTTTGGTGATGATTTTTACGGCATTATTGGGCGCATTCGGAATTT
>NZ_QLIT01000251.1 GCF_003574485.1 Facilibium subflavum | reverse complement strand
GGGAGTTCCAGAAGTTGAATGGAAACAGTCTAAAGCTTTGCTATTATCTATCAAATCATTTAATGATCTAGAGTTTATTAATTTATATCAGTCTGAAAAAGAAGCCAGGGAGTTAATGGACATTGGAACCTCAAGTATGATGATATTTGATGCCCCAGAGCTTTATAGAGGGGATGCGGATTTATCAAAGATTAATTTAGAGCAGGATTTGCGTGTGCTTGAGGCAAGCAGTAATGACGATCAAGATACTAAAACACTGCCTTTAGAGGCATTATCAATCAAAAATGGTGAATATGGTAAAATTTATATTAACCCGGATTTAAAGGATAATGGTGTTGACTATAACTCAACAAAACTTTATGCGGAGCTTATTGAAGATGACAGTGATTATGAGATCACCCTACCGATTACCCGTAATCGCCAGACATTTGAGCAATGGAAATCAGAAGAAGGTTTTGTCGGTGTTTATTTAGATACGGATTGCACGAGTATCAAAGATGATGAGGCTTGTCCGCTGAATATTGCAATCACAGGGATTGATCATCCATTAGTTGGTGCTTTATTGGTAGCGGAGAATTCGTCGATGCAAATGAGAATACCGGTATTTATTAATACGGATATAAGCCTTGAGAGAACGATTAGTTACTATGAGAAACGGTTTAAACCTGGTGTTTCAGTGGATGATTTTTTTGATCCTTTTACATTTGATGATTCCTATTATGATTATTATGAACAGAGGCCGTTTTATATAGGCATTAAGAATATGTCGCATCAAGAAGTTGATGATGTTTCATTGTTATTTTCAGAGGAAGCTCGGAATAAAGAGCAGTTACAGCATTTACGTGTTATTGGTTCAGGTGAAATTGATCAGGTGATGTCAGAGTTTAATCAGTATTTTAAAGATATGGGCATTCAAAAATCAGATGTGTGTCTTGATGGTGTTATTCCACCGGGTGGATGTAAGTTAATTATTATGGGTGGTAATACAGTTCCACTGGGAACATATGAATTTGATTTTATGATTT
>NZ_QLIT01000250.1 GCF_003574485.1 Facilibium subflavum | reverse complement strand
GATTTATTTCCTCATGTTACGCGTGCCATAAATGGCGCAAAGCTCACGACGATGCAAAGGGTAAAAAGTTTGATGGAAAGAGCGAAGACAAAGACCGGGCTATCTGTTACAGCCAAGATCATCAACAAGGCATATAAGACTGGCAAGAGGTACACGAAAGAAAGTCTAAGTGCACTGAATTTAAACTTTAGTAAGGTGCTGCCAAAATGGAACTATTCGCTCAAACCGATGTCTGTTTTCTAATCAAAAAAGGGAAGTTATTTTGTGCGCTTCCCACAAGGCTTTTCCGCCAGCTGAGGCATTACGTATTGCTAAACGATTAGAGTTTCATTTCACCCCGAAGCATGCCAGCTGGCTGAATATGGCTGAAATAGAAATTGGGAATATGAATCGACAGTGCCTGGACAGAAGGATTTCTGACAAGAGTACGTTAGTTGAGGAGCTTGCCCATTGGCAAAGCCGAAGAAACCAACGTAAAGCAACAATTCATTGGATGTTTAACGTTGACCAGGCTCGTGAT
>NZ_QLIT01000249.1 GCF_003574485.1 Facilibium subflavum | reverse complement strand
TAGCAAGCACACCTTTTGTTATTGTGGATAACTCAATGTAGTGCCCTGGGTTTTGAAGGAATCCTTATAAAATAAGGCTTTCACATTCAAAAGTGTCAAAGTCGGGAGTGTCAACAAACATTTCTGCAATTTTTTTTTCAGCAAGCTGTTCTTCAATAATATTCACGTAGGTTGTCTCTCTTTTATTCATGGTTTATAATCCCCCTTATCTATTTGCAAAATCTCGTTATTATAACATATATCAGCATTTAAATAACCAAGGAAGTGGCAAGGGTGCCGACTTACCAAACATTTTTGCATATAATATATTACAACTCAATAAAGTATGATGCTTTTCATCATTTTGATGAATCATGCAGACTTTTTTGCACGTTATATTCTTTTTGTAGTGCATCAATGACAGATTCGGTCATTGGATTTTTCATTTTCTGCTGGAGCATATGCTCTATATGCCAGTGTGTATTAATCATAGCCCCTTCGGTAAAAAAGGTTTGCCTGCCAAGATTATTTAGCCCATACCAAAGGCTTCGGTTAATTCCCTTAAGCCACAAAAAACTGGTTGATGATATAATACCGCCTGTTCTTGCTACATATAATAACTCACATAACAGCGTATAAGCATAATAATGTTGATTGATAGCTTTGGATACTTTGGCATTTTCAATACAGCTAGAAATACTCTCATCGATAAGCTTTGATAATACTCGATTGATAGAAAAGCCACTTAAGGCGTTATTTTGTTTACCATATTTTTGGTTTAAAGTAGCGAGTATTTTTTCACCTAATTGTCGTTTATCAGCAATAAAGGCAATAAAAGCAGCAAAAAGTCCGTATGTTTCTTCACTGATGTTTTCTTTGTTAGACCATTTTGGCCCTAATTGTTTTACCAGAATATCATGAAGTGCATGGGTGTTGAGCTTTTCAGTTTGTTCACCCAGATTGGTGACATTACTAATTAACCGGTGTTTTTTTAGAAACCTAATAGGAGATAAAGACTGTGTATATTGGTCTTTTTGTATTGGGTTATTTTGCGGGAGATATACTTTCTTAAAATGTTTTTTAAGTGTGGATGCCAGTAGGTCCATATTAAATGTTCTACGAAATTTCTGGTTAGGGTGTAAAAACCATAAAAAGCAAACAAGGATACTACCAACTCCCCAGTAATACCATAACAAAGCGCTGGTGATATTATAAGATAAATACTTTAACTGCTTAAGTGTTACCACTTTTTCAATGACATGATTACACCAGTTGAGTAACATATTGTATCTAGGATCCCATAAACTAATGATGGCAAGTTCAAAACGCCTGATTAAGAAAATGCTATAAACAATATAATCATGAAATAACCAATATATACCAAGCAGCAATAATATAATACCTGCTGCTATGTAGGCTGGTGCCATTCCTGTATCATTTTGATCTGTTGTATTTGCCATGATGATCTCTTGAGATTGTTTTATTCGATGTGAAAATTTCCTGCCTTACTTAATGCAATTAATGCATCAAATAAGAATAATAGAGTAATTGGATCGATATCTTCACTATCTACTAGCTGGAGTGGTTTTCCAAAAAGATATTGATAAGGCTTACCTGCCTTATTGATCAGTATATTTATTACTTTTTCTTTTGATTTAACCATCGGAAACGACAAGGCTTTATTGTTTTCAATAAAGCTAATATTTTTATCTTTTGCCAATTGTGCAAGTAGATGTTCAAGCTTAAGTTTCATCTGGTATCCTTTTTATATCATTAAAAAGTTGCGGTAACTTTTGTGCCTTTTCAGGGGTGAAGTAATGATCAGATAACTCTGCAAGTTTATCGAGCATTCCTTGAGTCTGCTTTTGATTGCTTTTAAGATCGATACCTTTTAGGGTGTTAAATCGTTTTAATAAATTTGATAAAGTAGAGGTGTTAATCAACGCGCCTGATAAAGGATTTGATTGCATGCAAAAAACACTTTGTTTTTTATCACTTGCCTTTATTTCAGTAAATAAAAGCCCTTGTTTTGTATTTGTTGAAGTGTCATTATGTGCGGTTTTAAGTGGTGCTTTTGGCTTTTTATCTGCCTTAATTGCTCTTTTAATCACTGTGCTTTCTTTTCTTTCATCTAATAGATTGCTTGAAATGGTATTTGATTTATTTAGAAGATAGATTTGTAGCAGTGGTGATTCGAAAGCTGGTTTAATATCATCATACGCATCAATTTGGATTACTTTATTTGCAAACTTTACACTTTTTACATAGTCTATGCTCAATGGTTCAATGCGTATAAACTCGTTTAGACCTATTGATTTTGTCTTAGCAGGTGCTGCATAAAAAGACTTCATGCGGATAATGCTGGATTTAAAAAATACATGCGCTTCACCTGGTAACTGGTCTTTTAAATCCATTAAATCGATACGATTTCTTTTCTCAACGCCGGCTTCTTTAGCATCTTTGTAGCCCATACTTGTTCCATCTTGCCCCATGTTATAACTTCTAACAGTCGTCACATAGGCTTCACCTGCTGTTTTATTAAAGAAATCCCAAGTCTCTGTTGGGTCCTCAAGTTTCATGCAGAGTTTAATGTTTGTATTGGCAAAGATAGAAGCGGCTTCTTCTTTTGACGCTTTTTGAAAGGCAGGAATATCTTGTCCGGCAAATACAACTGAGAATCCTAAAGATCTAGCTTGTGCTGGGACAACAGCAAAACCTTCAACAGCATAGTAACCATATTCATCTAAAATGCATAAAAATGGGGTGTCAGAATTAGAAGGTTTTGATTCAATTACCTGTTTGTAATCACCTTGAATTTTGCTTCCAAGGCCAGCAGCTAACATTGCTTTTAATGAGGCAATAATTAATTTCCCCAGGTTTGAAAGCTCATCAGGAGATTTTTCTAATGCTGGTAGAAGAACAACGAGTATGCGACGGTTCAAAATAACATCTTTAAAATCAACATCAGCCAGATTTGTTCGCATAATGTGTGAATACACATCGGCCAATGAGCCGAAAATACGTGTTAACTGCATCGTGATATAACCATGCTGTTCATAGGTTTTATCTGATTGTTTACCCACATTTTTTAACTGATAGCCAGGCAAAGTTGCCAAATAGTTTTTCATAGGTTCAACGACATCATGAGGTAAGCTTTTTCCCAATATGATTTTTTTGTCGTTATTGCTTAAGATCTCATTATTTGCCAAAAGTGCTTCAATAACATCAAGAACAAAATATTTTCGGATAATGTTTGCCTCTAATAAAAGGTATCTTTGATCTCTTAAATAGACCAATACACGCATTAATGCTTCTACAAAAGATATTGCGCGTCCTTTCCACATATCTCCATTACCACCTGAGTTACTTGAAGATTCCATCATGCTAATAATAAGCTGGGCTAACATGCTTGATGAGCCGATAGCAAATGGGTTTAATGTGTTAGAGATTTTTTCAGCTTGTGGCCCGATAATATCTTCTGCCCCTGTCATATAGTTAATAACAAGTACATCATCTTGTCTGCCCATTGATTCGGCCATCGAATAAACTTGTGCATACAAAGAGTTGTCACCTTTACCATCAACATAAATAAAACCAGAGCCTTGGGCTAGTGAATTATAGGCGATTGATAATAGTGTTTGTGTTTTCCCAGAGCCTGTTGAACCCAAGATTAATGCATGGGTTCGCATATCGGTATCGGCAAACCAAAGCTCATGATTGGATTGCATTTCGTTACCAAAAAAATAGATTCCAGAAGGCTTTGAAATACGTTTTGTTCGTAAGGTGCTATCAGATAGGTCAGGATATTTTGTGCCTAAGGGCATGCGAACAGGTAGGGCTGGGATTTGCCAATAAGCATTCCAAAAAATGATTAGAATAATTAAGAAAAGCAGATCGCTAACCAAAGGCATAAAGCTTACACAAACAAGTAAAAATAAAATACAAAAAATGCTGCCAATGCGAGAGCTTACAAAATCATAGAGAATAAAGAGATATCCGCGTGCATCACGGATACTGTCATTTGGCCTTGCTTCTTGCTTTTTTGAAAGCCCTCGCAAACCTTTAGTACTCATTATCGTCCACATTATCAACTAGTTTTTCACGACCAAAAACCCATTCTCTTAAATTCAATAAGAAAATCCATAAGGTAACCTTGTAATAGCTAAGAATAAGAAGTAGTACTGCGGTACAAATGCTTAAGCTTAATGTCCAAATACGAAAATGAAAAAGACATAATACGATGGGGAAAAATACTTGTGCCTCAATAATGAAGAATTTAGCTCGCCTGCCAGAGTCACGCCAATGAGTTGCTGCATTATTCATGATGATGTTCCCTATAGGTATTTTCGCTAATAATATTTTTTTGATATAGTGTTTCTAAATGTTGCAAACGTGTTGTCCCTTTTTGATGCAATGCTTGATTAAGTAAAGCGGCAACGTTTGCATTTTTCTCGACTAGTGCCTGCTTAAGCGGTTGATCAAATATAAGATATTCTCTTAATGCAGTACGTTTGCCTTCAGCTGAAGGTAAAAGCTTTTGCCAGATAATCGCACGAATACTCATAAAAAAATCATACTGAATCCTTGCTTTTTCATAAGTATTAAACATCATCAAAAGACGATTGACCGTTTCTAAAACAGATTGACTATGCATGGTCGTGTAAATAGCGTGTCCTGTCAAAGATGCCTCAATAACCGCAGAAATAGTCTCACTATCACGTGCCTCACCTAGCATAATTGCAGTAGGTGTTCTTCTTAATGCATTTCTAACAGCATAAGCATAGTTCGAAAGACAACGAGGAAGCTCGGTTTGAATGATATTTGATTGGTTAATGTAGGCAGGTAACAGGTATTCAATTGGTGACTCATACGTAATTATTTTTTCCCCTTGATGACTTGACGATGCACGTTCTAACATCATTGATGCAAGTAGCGTTGATTTCCCAGAACCTGTAGCGCCACAGACCATAACAATGCCATCTTTAATCTGAGATAGTGGTATAATATCATCAGGAATATCAAGTGAGTCTAGTAATGGAATTGTTTCTGGCATAACCCTTAAAGAGATTTGAAGAATAAGATGATCCTGGTGAAATCCAAGTGTCGCATTTACCCTAAAACGCATGATGTTGTTATTGTCATCATTATGGCTATAACTAAAATCTAAATCAGTGCCGCTTAGCACTTTTGCAACAGCATTACTGCCATAAATAAAATTAAGAAAATCTTCGACTTCATTTCTAAGCAGTAAGCGCTGTGTCAACGGGTATTGACTTCCGTATTGAAACGCCATAACTGGGCAATGCGGTTGAAAAGTCAGATCAGAGCAATGATGAACATGAGCAAACCTTAAAAGTGCAATAAAATGGCTTTGAACAAAATAGGGTGGCTCATGTGAAAAAACTTTTGGCAATGCCATTATTGTCATCCTTCTTGATCTTTTTCACTTACAATAGGTTGCCAACGTGAGCTATCACTTTGAAACTGCGGTATGAGTTTTAATTGCCAGTTTCTATTACCAATGGCCATACTATCTTGAGATATTGCTAGTGGCTTATTGTGCTTAGAAACATAAGGGGATGTGATCATGTTTCGATTGATTAATGCGTAATAAAGCACCATCCCATTAAAGTCTCTATTAAGCGTGCGGATATTTTGCTTGAATATCTCAACGCCTTGCTTAATTCCTTGCGCCCATGATGATCTTATTGTTTTAGCCCATAATTTTTGCTCATCTGTATTCTCAGGAAGTACAGATTTATCAGGCATTTCTGGTTTTTTATAATTCATCAAAAGGTAATCCCGCCAAGTAGGGACGTTGGAAACAAAATGCGCTTGCTTGACAATATGATAAACCTGTCCGCTTAAATTGATTTGCCTTTGTGAGTTATCGATATAAGATGTGTTATATCCGGTTTCTATAACAGGTGGAAGTACATTATCAGGCAAGAGTAGGGCATTAAAGTTATAAAGCTGGTAAAGCATTGGTGCCCATTCGTTTAGTTTTTCATTAATTTTAGATGAAACACTATATAACCCACCTTGCACACCAAGCTCCATAGCTGCCTCAGTTAATGCTTTCTGACGTAAGTTAAGATAACTTGAATCATGTGCAACAACCGCATTTTGGCTATTTAAATTTTCAAATGTTGCAAGATCAATTGCCATCATGTTAAATATACCTTACAGAGATTACACGAGCTTCTTCATTAATGGAAATATTAGCTTGGCGCTGTGCTTGTACGGTAATATCTTGTAAAAGCGCAAGTGCTGTTCTTTGCTCAGGCGCATTAAGCTTTCCAATAATAACAATGACTGGAAATGATGGTGTTTGGCCAAAATACTGAACTTTATAACCTACAGCCTGAGCAATTTTCTCTAAGACTTGGTCAACAGGGCCATACCAGCTAATGGATAATACCTTATTAAGCCTTGGGTCATTAATATTTGTAAATGGTAACGATTTATGACCAAAACGTGATGTAGTCGCATTATCCAATGTTGTTAATGAATGTTGAATTTGCGCAGTTGAAGCCTTGATTTCATCAAGCATAACACGGTTGATATAAGCATCATCTGGTATGTTATTATTAAGCTTCATTGGGGTATGCGTACAACTACAGATAAAAGTAGTTGTGCATATGCTAAGTAGAATGGATTTAATTTTCATCAGTGTATTTATTAGCTATCTGGTGTTAATGAATTACTATCTATCTTGAAAGTTGGACTTGAACCATCTATACCCATATGCTTTGAGAACGTTGCCTGCATCATCTGGATTCCAGGAACAAGACAAATTAAAAATACACCTAATAATAGATGGCCAGATCCATGCTTAACGTGTTCACCCTGAGCACCTTGTGTTGTATGATGTTTTCTAAATAATTGAAGCGCACTAAATACAAACCACATACCAACAAGTGTTGCAATAATTTGAATGAAGTATTCAATTTGTGAAATAAAGCTCATAATACCTTGCGCCCAGTCTTTAAAATTGTGCACAAGGCTTGTAGCGCCACCACTGTCACCTGCATAGCTTAATGAGATCGAGATCCCAAAAAGTGCTAATCCAGCAAGCATTTTCTTGTAATTAATATTTTTTATCTTCATGTGTTTACTCCTCTTTTGGTTTTGGTTTAAATTGGTTATTTTTATGTTTATACCCACATTGAATACATGCCACCTGCCAAGGTGAGAAAGAATTGTGCATTCATGCCAATAACACCGGCAATTAAATGTGAGATTACTTGTGATAGCCCGCCTTGTGCTTTACCTTCTGATATGTTGATTAACAAAAAAGTCCCCCTTATTAAAGAGATAAAACCAATAATGTTAACAAGCGCATAGACAAGATATTTTTGTGCTGTCTCAATATCAGTTGAATCTGGTTGCAAATGTTGCAGATAGCTTGAGATCTGATTAATATCCGTCATGTTTGCATCTGGAAAGAAAGTTGATGTTAACATCTGTGTGAATCCACTGATAGAGATCAGCATCACACCTGTAAAAAACATAAAAAACGTCGTTGATGGCGCATAATAGCGAAACATTTTTTGCGCTTTGCCATGTTTTGTTAAACGTATACAGGCAATAAACAAAATAATAAATCCACTAAGTACAGCAATCATCTGGACAAATGAGAATACGCTATATTGCCCATCACCTAAAATTTTTAGTGTGTCTATAATCCGGCTCATTGCATCCATATTAATTTTATTGCCTAAACAAAAAATTGTTAACATGGCGACATTCTCGCTTGAAAAAAAAATTTCATCAATATGTCCGAATAAACATCATCAAATAGTCCAACCATGGATGTGTTTTTGTTTAAAAGCGAAGAAATTTTGCTATAGGGATAGATTTTTCATCATTTTGATTTTAATAAGAGATATTGCTTTAGTATTAATTTTTAATCGAAAAAATGGTGTTTCGTTAGTTAAAACACATTAATAGGGTGTCTACACTCCAACAATTATCATAAATACTGGCAAGGTAATAATGGAGGTAATCGTGTCTAATATATTTAAAGAGATAAACGCTATAGAGGTAAACGATAAGACAGGCCAGCTGAAACAGTGCCAAAACCACCATTTTGGCCATCTAAAGCCAACCAGTTTTGTTGATATTGGGCAAAAATATTAAATTGTGCAATCTGATAGCCAAATCCAGCTGCGGCGACAGGGCGCCATAAATTATTTGATGATGCAAAAGAGCTTGTATCGCCTGTAAATTTATTATAAGCATAGCCAGCTTTGGCAAACAGCATAAAACCAAGAATATCTGGCATATAAAGCTTGGCAGTAGCAAAGAGTGGAATACTCCACATATTCATTGAATTACCATTTTGCTTTAATACTTTATAAGCATACTGACCATCAAGCTCAACACCAAAGCTTATATTTTGATTTAAAGCAAAATCATAGCCTGTGAATATGCCACCGGCAATATTCCCAGAATCCCCTGTGCTTGATTGAGAGACATCCTTCAACCAGCCATTTGTCGCAACTCCATAACCTGCATTCGCACCAAAAAGTACACTTGTTTGCGCACCAGCAGCAAATGCGCTACCTGTTATCATGCTTGAAGATAATATACAAAGTCCAATTAATTTTCTCATCTAAAGTCTCCTTTCACGTTTTTTTGCAAAATACCAACGTTCTGAGCCTAGTAAAGAAGATAAGTAAAATCAAGAAAGAATCATATGAAAGCGCTTGAATTTAGGTGTAATGGGGAAAAATAGATATAAAAAAGCCACTAAAATTTAGTGGCTTTTAATCGTAGGGTAGAAAGGTGATTACATTGTAGGAATCGTATAAGACAGACCCAATGATAAAGTGCTATATCCACCATTTTGACCTTGATATGGCAGCCAATTATATTGATATTGGGCAAAAATATTAAACTGTTGCAGCTGATAACCAACACCACCGGCAACAACTGGGCGCCATAGGTTAGTATTATCGCTCAGAGAAGCATTTGATCCAGCGTCAGCAGAAACATTGAGGCGGTTATATGCATAACCGGCCTTTCCAAAAAGATTTAATCCACCGGTATTGGGGATATAAAATTTTCCAGTTAAGAATAGTGGAATGCTTAAGTTACTCACTTTAACAGTTATACCGCTATCAGTTGTTTTAGCTAAGTTATAGGCATATTGACCATCAAGCTCAAGACCAACACTCAACATCTGGCTTAATGCCATATCATAGCCGATAAAAATCCCGCCGGCAATATTCCCGTTTTTGTTATCAGCAGTGCTATCGGGGTCAATATCTTTTAAATAGCCTGAAGGCATAGTATAGCCGATATCACCACCAATAACCACACCAGTTTGCGCGCCAGCGGCAAAGGCCGACCCACTTGCAAGTGTTGCAGTAACAATTGAGGTTGCAATAATTTTCTTCATCATGATTAACTCTCCTTTTACAGTTAATTTAACTTTTATAGCAAAAGTAATTAAACCCACTTGCAGGGTAGTTAACACGCGCTGAAAAAGCAAGTATAAGCGATTATTTTTTTAAGAAAAATAGTCTGTGGTGCTTAAAAAAGCATAAATTGTAATAATTTAAACCTTTAAGGTGGCTTACGCGTTTAATTTAAATGGGTAAGTTTTGTAATCGATCTTGAAAACAAATTAAATAGTCGCTAAAAACCTTTTCAACAGTGATATTTTTTTTGTAATCTTCTATTTGCGTCATCTTTAACCCCGTATAGCCGCAAGGGTTGATGTAGCTAAAAGGTGTCAAATCCATATGGGTATTAATCGCAAGTCCATGATAGGTTTTGCCATTTTTAACACGAAGACCAAGTGAGGCAATTTTTGCGTTATCAACATAGATACCAGGTGCATTTTCTATGGTATGGCTTTGGATATTATAATGGTGTAATAGATCGATACAAGATTTTTCAATTTGACAGACAAGTGTTTTTATGCCAATTTTCAATCGTTTGATATCAAGAAGAAAATATATGACTGCCTGGCCTGGCCCATGATAGGTAATTTGTCCACCACGATCACTTTGTACAACAGGGATATGATGTGGGTTGATTAAATGCTCAGGCTTGCCGTGCCTTCCTTGTGTGAAAACTGGCAGGTGCTCTACAAGCCAGATCTCATCATTTGTTGTTGATTCGCGACTTTCAGTAAAAGAAGTCATTTGGTCGTAAACAGCTAGATAGTCACATAAGCCTAAATGTTTTTTATTAAATTTCATATTAATTTATAAAACCATATGAATTTCATCATGCCCGCTTAAAGCGAGATAAATATCATCAAGCTGTTGCTTACTGGTTGCCTCAAAAATGGCGGTGATAGAAATGTATTTTCCATTTTTGCTTTCACGCGTTGAAAACTCAATATCCTGTGGCCGGTCAACATGTTTCTCAAGCACATCAAGCACAAATTCTGCGACTTCTTTTTGCGGATTTGCCATAATCTTAATCGGAAATCGACAAGGGAACTCAAAAAAAGTCTCCTTTTCCTGTTGTGCTTTATTTGGGATGTTGTCATCTTTTTTTTCAGCCATATGGGCTCACCTTAAGCGTTTTTCTGTTTTGAGGTGAGTATAATATAAAAATAATGAGGAATCAGTAAAGACAAGTGATTTTTTGTACTGTATTTACTATCCAAACCATTTACTGAAAAAACCAATCTCTTCAATTTCATTTTGTGCATATACCGGTACTTCTGCAATGGTGTACTCTCCGGCGCTAAAAACAAGTGTACCAACTTGCTGATTTTTTTGAATTGGTGCTTTAAGCCCCGGGGTTAAAATGATTTTACGTTTAATATGTTCAACGAAAGTTTTAGGAATTGTTTTAATAATCATGCCATGGGCTTTGACACTAAGACGTGATTTTTTATCAGCATTGGGAATAAAGGTGTCTTTTAGCGTAATAATTTCATTTTCTTTATAAAGGATGTAATCGGTGAATTTACTAAAACCAAAATTTAATAATTTCACCGATTCATTTTCGCGCATGCGTGCACTTGGTGCACCTAAAACAACACTGATAAAGCGTTGGCCATCTTTTTGCGCAGAAGCCGCGAGATTATAGCCTGCATTATCGGTAAAACCTGTTTTTATGCCATCGGTGCCTGGATAGGTTTTTAATAAGCGATTACGATTATGTTGGATAATGCCATTATAAGTAAATTTCTCTTGTGAATAGAGAATATAAATTTTAGGATAGTGTGCAATAAAGGCGCGTGATAATAAGGCAATATCATACGCACTGGTATACTGGTTTTCACTTGGCAAACCATCAACGCTGGCAAAGTGTGTATTATCCATTTTTAGTGCCTTTGCGGTTTGATTCATCAAGTGAACAAAGTTCTGTGTGGAGCCTGCAATAAACTCAGCCAAGGCAACCGCAGCATCATTTCCTGATTGTACAATAATCCCTTTTAATAAGTCCTCAATAGTGACATCATCACCTTCTTTTAAAAACATTTTAGAGCCAGGTGTTTGTGCTGCTTTTTCGCTGATGCGTACTTTTTGATCCAGTTTTAGTGTGCCATTTTTTATTTCATTCGCTGCAATATAAGCTGTCATGATTTTAGCAAGGCTTGCCGGTGCATGTTTTTGATGTGGATGCTGTTGTGCAATAACATCACCTGTTTCAAAATCCATCAATACCCAGCTTGCTGCATTTAATTGCATTGGATAAGGTTTGATAATAACCGTTGGTGCTTTATTAATATTTAAAGCCATAGGATTTGAATACAGGTTTCCTGTGATGGCTGCTGTGATTAGCGATGCCCATATCCACTTTTTCATAACGATTATCCTTGTATGTGTTGTGTTTAAAACATAGCAAGGCTTTGGGGTTATTTCAAGGCTTGATAGCAGGGATGAAACTGGTAAAAGCCTATAGAGTATCTATACTTTATAGTGGGTTAGGTAAAACAATAAATCTATACATTTTTATAAAGATGTGAACTTTTCATATAGTATAAGAACAAGAGATGATGCATCATGTTAATACGTGGAAGACTGGCAATAAAACAATCAGGTGGCGCTTTGTTAATCGCCTTGATTATTGTTGCCGCTGTGTCGATTTTGTCAGGCTCTTTATTATATGTTATTAAAATCAACATTATGCAAAATAATGCAATTAATCGTTATAACGATTTGCGCAATGCATCCTTTTTGGCACTAAAGGATGATGTAAATAAATTAGGCGTCTATAGTAATGAGCCCGCTGACTCAAATTACAACTATACAGCAGACAGTGGCACTATTACCGTTAGTATTAATAATCAAGCACAAAGCGTAAAACCTTTAAGCCATCATCTGTATAATGCTTTTGCCTTAATGCAGTATAAAGCGCTTATTACCACAACCAAAGGAAATAATAGTATCAATTACAGTGCCTTGGTTAATATACCAAGCAGCAGTCGTCCAGTTGAATCAGAGGTTTTGCTCTCTGGCATTCCCACTATTGAAACACAGAACATCAATGTGCCTGCTGTGATTGTTGAGAATTTAAAAACAGCGCAGTTAAACAGTAGTTTAAGTTATACTAATGCAGGATTTATAGGGACTTTAACCGTAAATAATACCCTCGAACAGCTTATTTACACACCATATCCTGCTATATCACCAGCAAGTTATTATCTTGATTTACCGGAAAACGATCTTGATCCGGATGATTACAGGCTTGAGCAGGGATGGCTTGTGAAAGGTGGAGATTGGAAGTTCTATATACTCGTTTATGATAAAACAAACAGTTATGCTTATCAAACAAGCATTGATTTGGACACATTGATAACCACGCCAAGTAATTTTAGCAGCTTAAGTTGGAATGAAATTTTATCACCGTCTAGTGGGGGGGGGAATGTATTTGGTGCGGATGATAAAATTTTATCAATTAAATATATTAATGATTACGATAAAATATATGGTTTTACGCTGGTAAAGAATATTGCTAGTAACGACATTAAGGGATTTACATTGACCAATGCGGGTGTTTCAATGTCAGGCTCTGTAAATTATGGTGATTTTTCAGATGTAGATAATGTCTATATTTTGCCGATTGATGTTAATGCAAACCAGGCAGTAAATAAATTAATGGTTTTTATGTCAGACAGTGACAGTTTGGAAAGTGTTTTTCATACCTCAGTGAGTAATGGGCATGCGCAAAGCTATACGAATTTGGGAGAGATTTCTGCCTATGGCGCTTTAAGCTATCCACCGCAATTAATTTATCGAAATAGTAACAGTGATTATTTAATTTTGCCTTTTGGCGCACTAATTCGTGTTTATACATATGATTTATCATCTCCTTCATTAACGTATCAAGGAAGTGTGAGCTTTGCTTTAGAAAATGTTGAGAAGATTTTACCCTTTAATGGCTTTATAATTGTTGTGACCGATGCGCTAAAAGCCTATTTTATACAATTAAGTGATCTTAGTACATTTGCCACTTATAATTTAACCTCAAGCGCAAATGTCTATACAAGTTATGATGATACATCTTACATTAGCTATTTGCATACAACGAATGATGCGATTGATATTAAGGGGGCGCCAACATCTTATGGTGTTATCAGTATGCAGACAAGTGATAATTAGCTGGATGATTATTTATTTTGGATATCGGCATGTTGTCTTTGCTTTTTCTTACCTATATGAAGCGGGATTAAGATTAAAAGCGCAAGCACAATCATAAAATAAAACCATTGATTGCTTGGCAAAGGATGAATCTTGTTAAAGATAAAAAACAGGCTGTAAATACCCATAACTAACAACCCTGAGGCACCATAGGCAAGGCCTTGTGCTTTTCCCTGAAGGTGTAAAGGGGTGTGTTTTTGTGCTAAAGTGACAATGACTGCCCAAGAAGAAATGCATGATCCAACAAAGAAATAGCATACAATCGCAAAATAGACACTGTGAAGTAACGAGAGGTTCAGGTAAAGTATTGCTGAGAAGGTGACTACCCAGGATAATACGGTAACACTGCTATGCTTATCAACAAACCAGGGTATGATTATTGTGCCGATAATAAAGCCAATTGAAAAACTTGTTTCAATAATCCCAAACTCAAACGCGGTAGCATGAAGTACATTTTTAGCATAAGGTGCAAGAAATGCGGGCACAACCATAAACAGACAAGTGAAAATAATCTGTGCAAAATAATAATATACGACAAAGCGTTTATGTTGAAGATATCGATAAATAGACTGCCAGTTTTTAATGAATCCATCGTGCGTTTTCTCTGCTATGCGTGCGGGATAAATTTTGCTGCTGGCAAGAAAAGCAATCATCGTAAACAGCAATAAAAAGTATAGGATACTGTGCATCGTTATAAAAGAAATAAGCAAGCCACCAAGTGACATACCAATCTCAAATATACCATCGATGGTACTGTTAACATACATTAAATGGCGATCATCCTGGAAAAGCTCGCGTGCAAAAATAAGCATGGCAGGCATAAAAAAGGCTAAAATCAGTCCCCATAAACTTGTGAATAGGTAAATACTGATAAGGTTGTCAAAGCTGACAAATAAATAAATAAATAAAAATAATAACAACGCGAAGCGCGTTTGCTGTTAAGACAATCATCCTTCTTGGATATCGATCAGCAAAATAACCTGTAAGTGGTGATAAGACTGTCTCTGCTACCCACCAGGTCAGCATAAAGATAATGATTGCATTAACGCTGTTATAAATCGTTAATAAATGCCAGCTTAAAGAAATATAGGTCATACCAACAGCCATTGCTGAGAAGAAATCCATAATACAGGTAAAAACAAACGATCTGTTTTTAAAAAGCACCAATCGTTTTGCCAAATAGCTTGCCATAAATATCTCGAGAATTTATCAAAATGTTATTATATAATCAGCTATGATTATAACAGCTATTTAGCACTTTGTGATGCTAAAAGCCTTCTTATTTCACTAAAAAAGCGTAAAATGCTGTCATCATATATAAGCAAAAAATAAATAAACCTAAAAAAATGATTGATGTCGCGTTATATGAACCAGAGATTCCACCAAATACGGGTAATATTATACGCTTATGTGCTAATGCTGGCATTTCCTTGCACTTGATTGAACCTTTGGGTTTTGCATTAGATGATAAGCGGTTGAGAAGGGCAGGGCTTGATTATCACGAATTTGCACAGGTGAATCGTTATGATAACTTTGCTCATTTTCTATCTACCCAGAAAGACAGACGAATTTGGGCGTGTACAACAAAGGCTGAAAAATATTATCACCAAGTAAGCTTTGATCCTGGAGATATTTTATTATTCGGTCCAGAAAGTCGCGGGCTTCCTGAGGACGTATTAAAACAGCTTCAAAAGACACAGATAAAAATTCCAATGTATCCAGGAAGTCGAAGTTTGAATCTATCAAATGCAACAGCAATTATTGCTTATGAGGCTTTACGACAATTGGACTTTCAAGGGATGTTAAAAGAGATCAGCCAGTGATTCAAATAACTGCTTTGTATAGGTACGGTTCAGTTTGCACATACGAAACTGGGCCTTTCTTTCACATGTAACAATGCCTGCATCTTCAAGTTGCTGGATATATTGCGAGGTGACCGATTGTGAAAGGCCAATTTTTTGACGAATCATATTAATCGTTACCCCTTCTTTATCAATATCAATCTTCTCAGAGAAAAAGTTCTTTTTTGGTTCTAAAAGCCATTGGACAATACTAAATCGATCCGGGTTGGAGAGGGCTTTAAATGCCTTTAAATAGAGCTCATGTTGATACATGGATCCTAGGTTTTTAATTAATGACATAATATATATTCCCAATAAAGAAGTGATATATCTAGTTTTATCGATAAATAGTGTGGTTGTCAAATAATATTCAAATATATGTATTTTTGGTTTTCTGTATTTTCAAATATTCAAATAATCAGATATGCAAATATTCAAATATAGATATTTTTAAATATACCATTATTTATTTTTTTGATCAAAGCAGGGGTTGGTTTTTTATTCAAGATATGCGCCTGCATTTACATATTACTTATCAAAAACTGTGCATTAATTCTTGTTTGGCTGATTGTCAAATACTCTCGATACAGCCAATCCTGCAAGTCAAAGCTTTGGCGGGAATTTACATAAATCCTGTTCCTTAGTAAACGGTTAGGCTTTTGAGATAACAAGCTATCTAAATGATAAAATTTATGCGCGTGCTACCTTTTATTTTTAAAGCCAAGGTGCAAAAAGCAGATTGGGTTGTATTAAAAAACATGAGCCTGATGTTTATAATTTTTGTTATAGTGAGTCTAAAGTAATCGCTTCAGGAAGTGGGTATTTATGCTTGAGCTACAAGATTTCAGCTTAACAGGCAGGATTGAAAATATTAATTTTTGCTTTGCGCCTAAAACTTGCTATATGCTTTTGGGTGTCAATGGGGCTGGGAAGTCATCATTGTTAAATGCAATTGCAGGGCAGTATTCCCCAAGAGATTGCCAGGGGCATATTATGTTGGGGAGTGAGCCGCTGATCACGATATCTGCAAAAAAGCGTGCAACAAGAGTTGCGTTATTATCTCAGCATACCTCGGTGATGTTTCCTTACCAGGTGAGGGATATTATGGATATGGGACGCTATGCACAATGCTGTACAAGTTTGCAATATCAGAAAGTCTTTGATTATGTGGTTGAAAACCTTCACTTGCAATCACACATTGACTGCCCTTACCATACACTTTCAGATGGGCAAAAACAGCGTGTGCAATTAGCGCGTGTTATCTTGCAATTGATTGCGGATGATGATCAAAAGATAGAGCGTTGGCTATTATTAGATGAGCATGTATCAAACCTCGATGCGTATTATCAGTTTGAATCATTTAAGTTTATTCAGCAAATTATTAATCACTATAATATTGGTGTAATTTCTGCAGTGCATGATATGAATGTGGCAGCACGCTTTAGCGATAATTTATTGTTAATTAATAAGGGAAAGCTTGTACTTTCTGGTTGTGCAAAAGAGGTGTTGTTATCTGATGTTTTTAAACAGGCGTTTCGCATTGATGTGAAGTATATAGCCGATGGCCATTTCTACACGCTAAGCTAAATCAGATTATTAAAGGATTTGGGCATTTTTTCTTCACTGCTTTTATGCTATGATAAGCCTATTGTTTTAAGCAGTAAAAGTTATACGGCACAATGTCTATCCAGTTTTTTAATATTGCAATTGAGGCTGATGCCTTAAAGTTTGGTCAGTATACATTGAAATCTGGGCGAATTAGCCCTTATTTTTTTAATGCAGGGCTTTTTAATGATGGTAAAAAGCTATACGAGTTAGCAAGTTGTTATGCGCAGAAAATCATTGATGAGGCAATTGAGTTTGATGTATTGTTTGGCCCGGCATATAAAGGTATTCCATTAGCAGCTCTGATCGCTTCAATTTTGTATCAAAAGCACGGCATGAACGTGGGTTTTTGTTATAATCGTAAAGAGGCAAAAGATCATGGTGAGGGTGGTGTTCTCGTTGGAAGTGATATTGATGGTAAGCGCGTATTAATCGTTGATGATGTTATCACAGCTGGTACTGCAATCAAGCAGGCAGTTGATTTAATTGGATCTTCAAATGCAACAATTGCAGGTGTGGTGGTTGCTTTAGACAGGCAGGAAATTGCCCCAGGTGAGAAAGTCTCTGCAATACAAGCACTCAAGCAGCGCTGCCATTTCCCTGTATATGCGGTTACAACCCTGCAGGATTTGATCAAATTCATGTCAAATAGCAGCCGCTTTTCGGCTGAAAATATTAAACAGATGCAAGCATATCAGCAGGCGTATGGTATTGACTTTATATCATCATAACGCATTCGCGTGTTGAATCAAAAGAAACGGTT
>NZ_QLIT01000248.1 GCF_003574485.1 Facilibium subflavum | reverse complement strand
TGCAATCCCATCTTGTATGCGACAAACTCTTATAGTCTCTCATCGGCTTGATCCTTTGTTGTGTTGATTCAACAACAAAGGCTACACTAATACTGTAAAGGTCAAACCTTTGGGAGTCACCCCAGCATAGCTGGGGGTTTACCTATGTGTAATTAAACAGTGATAAGTCTGAGCAACTTGCATCCATTAAATGGAAGGTGTGGCATGGTAAGACTGATGAGGCAATCACTAGACTATCTGAGCTTTATGGATTTCTTGTAACAACTGAGTTTGCAGATAAGGCACATGATTTACTGAAATACATAGCCAATAACAAAGCATATTTAGTGGATTATGAGTCAAGACGAACATTAGGAAAAGTATATACGAGCAGCGCAATAGAAAGTGGTGTTGAGAGTGTTATTAATACTCGATTTAAAAAGAAACACAAGGCGCAATGGAATCGAGAGTCTGCACACAGAGTGTTGCAGCTTAGAACCTCTTTAGCAAGCAATCAATGGGCTCAGGATTGGCAGCTAGTTAGGCAACATATTTATAAAAATGCAGCATAACAACTACATTAGGAATGCTCTCTCTCAATTTTAACCACTTGGTTGCAATATGATGTACTGCAGCTACACAGTGTCTCTCCAGAAGATAGGGATTCACTGTTTGACTTTATCCTCTATGAGCTTGAAGAGCTTTCCAAAAGACACCCTCATCGTATTCAATCTATTGTAACCACATTAAA
>NZ_QLIT01000247.1 GCF_003574485.1 Facilibium subflavum | reverse complement strand
ATATACTTCATGTAGTCCATTGTCATTCAAATTATTATCATTACGCCAAAGCATAAGAATAACGGCCACATCTGGTCTGTAAAGTTCTGACAGCAAAAAAGTTTATTTTCTTAAGCGGGTAATTGATTTTATTGTTGCGGTTTTGGTGACTAATGTTTAACTTGGGGTCGGGAAGTTATTTTGTGCGCTTCCCATTACGATCATTACTAAAGCCAAGCCGTAAAATTGTCCCTAAATCTCGTGATGTCGTTGTAACCGGACGGCTTCCACTGCTTGCTTGTGATCTAAGTGAATGACCTAAGCATAATGCACGTGCATTAGCGTGGGCTGGATTAAATCGAAGTGTTTGAACCATATCAAGTAACTTGCTTAAACAATTATATGGGTGAGTGTTTGTTTCGTCTAATAAATCAGCCAGTGTATCGATTGGAAACTTTCTACTAAGCGACTCTTGCCTTGTATACTCTTGCCAGTGACTGATAACATAATCATGATCAATTTTTCCAAAACAATATTCATCTCCTTCATTCATGCGGCCAAAATTATATATATGCAAATCATCTTCGGCTAATAAATATGCTGCAATAAGAATAGGAATCAAACCTTGGGTTTGTTCTTTATCTATCTTATTTAGATTGCCATAGGGTGTAAAGCCTGGTAAACCGACCGAGCATATTCCTTCTATCGCACCATTTTCATTTAAGACTAATTTTGATTGTGAAGCGCGATTACCAATTAAAAAGCGCCAGATATTGGCATAGACTACTTCTGCGATCATATTATTTTGCTCAGCAATGCGTCTATGTCGTGAGTCAAGTGGATCAAGCCATTTCACAAAGAAATGTTGATCACACTCGCTGTTATAATAATGTTCAACAGCATGAGCAGATTTTGCATGATTAGAGTCGCTTTTATTTTCTCCCAGGTTTTCATAGGCAATATAAGATGAGGTGTCCTCATCTTTGTATGTTGAGTAGCCATCTGAGTCAAGTACTTTTTCATCCTCTTCTAGGTATTCAGCTTGAAAGGCATAATTATCATAAGCACGTTGGATATAGTTTCGCAGTGAGTTTCTGTGATCATTTCCTCTAAGTACTATTTCAACTGCTTCATCAAGCAGATAATTAGTAAACGCCTCTTGGTTTGCAACAGCAATCCTTGAACGGTCTATGTTAGGTGATGTTTCAAGACCAAGTATTCTTTGGATTTGATCTCGATCTTGATTCAGGTAGGCGTAAGTAAACTCACGCAAACGATCAGGATTGTGTTCACTTATATGTTTAACAAGATATTGAAACTTTTGAGCTCGTCTAACTCCGATATCACCGTGTCGGTGCCTTAATTGAAAAACGCGACTACTTGATGATTTATTTTTACTTATATAGATATTACTTGCATTCATAAGACCATCGTATAGTGACATATTTCCTCCATAAGATAATAAGCTGTTAATCCAGAGCTTTACTGTATTAACAAGCTTTCCCATTTAAGTGATTAATAATCTCGCAATTAAAGGATATCATGTCAACCATTTTTTTAGTAATTCGCTTATTTGTTGCGCATTGAGAGGAGTTAAGGCGTATATTGCATAATAATAAAATAGATGATATCGATAATTAGCAAAATAATGATTAGAAAGACAAATTTTTTAATGCCAATGTGTGTTGCCTGCCATTTAAAGTAATCAATTGTGCGCAGTATGGAAAGTGAAATCGCAGCAATAACAATAGAAACACTGCCAAATATAACACTAAATATAAGAAACGGAAACCATGCGCTTAAAGCACCAACAATAGCGTATAAGAGTAGATAGATAAGGAATATTTTCACCCATTGCTTTTTCATTTTTTCTCCTGATCGTGATTTGATCTTTGTTAACTTCTTTAATTTATAGCGTATTATAGACTATGGTTGGTATGGAAAATAATTTATACTTTAACTATTTCAAAGCTTAATAGCCAGAGCCAGATATAACAATGCTGCCTGTTTTAGATCAACTTGCACAACACAAAAAAATCTATGCGCGCTTTATTAAACAATTAAGGCAAGAAAACTTTCGTGGTGATATTCAAGAAGATTATGCATCACGTATTTCAACTGCTGTAGATAATAGTATTTATCAGGTGATTCCTGAGGTGGTATTGTTTCCTAAAAACACCCAAGATATTGAAAAAATATTGATGCTGACGAATAAGCCACGTTTTCAATCTGTTAAATTCAGCGCGCGTGGGGCTGGCACTGGTACTAATGGCCAGTCATTATGTCAGGGGGTGATTATTGACAGTAGCCGTTATTTAGATCAAATTTTAGAGGTCAACCTTGATAAAGGCTATGTGCGTGTAGAGCCTGGGGTTGTGCTTGATCAGTTAAATGAAGTATTACAAAAACACGGTGTTTTTTTTGCACCGAATTTATCACCTAGCAACAGAGCAACTATCGGTGGCATGGCAAGTACGGATGCCTGTGGCAAAGGATCTCGTATTTATGGGCGAACAAGTCAGCATATTCTGGCGATTAATTGTGTGCTAAGTAATGGCCAGATGGCACATATAACAGAAACTGATGTCAATAAAATAAACAGCATGTCCGCTACAGTGCAATCGGATGATTTAATGATGGGCATTTACCAAACTGTTCAGTCAGAAATTATCAAACAGTATGATTTAATTGAAGCGCAATTTCCAAAATTAGATCGCTTTATGACAGGCTATAATCTGGCTAAAGCGTATAATCGAGAAAAAAATACGGTAAATCTTAACTATTTAATTGCAGGCTCTGAAGGCACATTGGTTTATATTACCGAGTTGACATTAAAACTGACACCTTTGCCAAGAAAAAAGGCACTTTTTGCAATCAGTTATCCAAGTTTTAATCAAGCCTTATCAGATGCAAAGAGTTTATTAAATTTAAATCCTGCTGCGATTGAGACAGTTGATGATAATATTTTAGCGCTTGCACGACAAGATGAAATCTATCCGCAAATTCAGCATATGATTGAGTGTGCAGGGCAGAACACACCTCGAGCAATTAATTTAATTGAATTTATCTGTGATGATGAAATACAGTTACAGGCTAAACTTAAGCTGGTTTCAGATGGTCTTAATAATCAGCAAAGGCATTTTTATTGTGCAACAAAACATGAAGAAATCACTTCTTTATGGGAATTGCGTAAAAAGGGCGTGGGGCTTTTAGGTGCAATGCCTGGGGCAAGAAAACCGATTCCATTTATGGAAGATACGGCTGTTCCACCTGAGAACCTGGCTGATTATATTACAGAGCTGCGTGCGCTTTTAGATCACTATGGCTTAAAGTATGGCATGTTTGGCCATGTTGATGTTGGCTGCTTACATATGCGCCCTGCATTGGATATGAATGATACCAAGGATCGCCAATTAGTGATGAAGCTTACCAAAGAGGTCAATGCCCTGGTAAAAAAATATGGGGGTGTTTACTGGTCTGAGCATGGCAAAGGCTTTCGCAGTGAATATGTCAAAGATTATTTTGGGGAGAAACTTTATGTGTCTTTACAAAAAATCAAAAAAGCATTTGATCCCTATAATCAGCTAAATCCAGGCAAGGTTGTTGTGCCTTATTTAAGTCATGATCAATTAGTCAAGGTTGATGGTCCTTTTCGGGGTGTTGAAGATGCACAGGTAACAAAGGATACCAGGGCACTTTTCTCTGGTGCATTTGATTGTAATGGGAACTCGGCTTGTTTGAATTATAATCTCAACCAGATTATGTGCCCTTCTGCTAAGGCTTCTCGTAATTGGGTATACTCGCCCAAAGGCAGAACTGCCTTACTACGTGAATGGCTAAAGCAATTGTCGATAAAGGGTTATGAGGTCAAGGAAAAACCCGATAAATATTTGGTTAAGAAGAAGGTAAATAAAAAGGACTTCTCTTATGAAGTCTATGACTCATTACAAAAATGCCTAGGTTGTAAGGCCTGTGCTACAGCATGTCCAATTAAGGTGGATATTCCCAATATGAAGCCGTTATTTTTAGCACACTATCACAGCCGCTATAGACGACCATTAAGGGATTATTTAATAAAAAACACCGAAAAAATTTCCCTTTATCAGGCGAAATGGCCTGTGTTTTTTAATGCGATTCAGCAAGCAAACCCAATAAAGAATATCATCAATAAGTATATTGGTCTTGTTGACTCCCCTGTTCTGTCTCATCAAAGCTTACAAAAAGAATTACAACACCGTAAAGTGCCTGTATTTTCTTGGAAGGGTTTACAAAACATAAGTGAACAATATCCAGATAAGGTGGTATGCATTGTTCAAGATGCATTTACCAGTTGTTATGATGCAAAGGTGGTTTTAAGCGTATATGATTTTTTAACAATGCTTGGGTATGTTGTGTATGTACTACCGTTTATGGAAAATGGTAAAGCCGCGCATGTTAAAGGGTTTTTAGGTTCTTTTGTTAAAAAAGCGCAAAAAACGACAGCATTTTATAATCAAATTGCCAAATTAGGCGTGCCTTTAATTGGTATTGACCCAAGCATGACACTTGTGTATCGCGATGAATATAAACGCTTTTTAAAAGACCAGGTGAACTTTCATGTTTATCTTTTCCAGGAATGGTTTGTGAATGAGCTTTCAGCCTTAAATGTTGACAGTAATAGATATCCCGCACAAAAAGCGGCATTATTAGCACATTGCTCAGAGCGATCACAATCCGCTGTATCAATGATTTATTGGCAGAAAATTTTTAAGGCTTTTAATATCGCGCTTACCATTGAAAAGGTTGGTTGTTGTGGGATGGCAGGAACTTTTGGCCATGAAAAGGAAAACGTTGATATGTCGTATAAGGTTTTTGAATCCAGTTGGCAGCCTTTGATTCAAAAAAACCAAGATACATCTGAACTGCTTGCCAGTGGTTTTTCATGCCGCTGCCAGGTAAAACGTTTTGCAAAATCATCGCTTAGTCACCCTGTGCAATACTTGGTAAAAATGCTAAAAAAATAGCTTGCAATCGAATTTCGAGAAGCTATAATGACTTTTCGTTGGGTCGTTAGCTCAGTTGGTAGAGCAGCTGGCTTTTAACCAGTTGGTCGCAGGTTCGAATCCTGCACGACCCACCATTTATTCCTATTTTAAAGCTGAAAACGTAATTATCGTGGAGTCATGCTAGGCTATCCAATCTTTTAAAGTAAAAAACTTGACAAATGTTTTTTAAAATTTAAAATAACAGTTAAAATGTTAAGGCTATCACCTGATGCTTAAGTATGGGGATTTTGAATGTATCTGATTGGGAATTTGCATTTAAAGTAGCTGTGATATTGATACAGAATTGTTATAACCAGTCAATAAATTAAAGGAATAAAGTGAATGGTGAGGGTTATTATTTTTAATTTTATAATGCTTGTATTGCTAGCTATTTTGGTAGTATGGTTAATCAATAAAGCGCATCATGATAAGCAAATTAATAAGTGTATTATAGGAAAAACTGGTAAGCCGGGATCACAGTGTGCGTATTATTTTCTATACCAGAAAGAACATGCAACGATATCAAGTGAAAACCAATATTATGGCGGTGATCGAAATTATCCAGCAGCGCTTTAGGGTTATTACAAGGGGGAGTAATGAAAAGGTATTTTATTGGTTTATTAAGTGGAGTCTTTATTTGTAGCTTAGCATTAGGTTCAACAGTAGAGACAATATATTATTTATCTGATAACAAAAGTATGGTTGCTTATATTTTTCCGGTGGGAAAGTATCATGCTATAGTTTCAAATGATTATACCGCCTATGGTCAGAGCCAGAATATCTTTGATAACTTTGCTTATAATCAAGAGTACAGAGATCGACTGTCACAGTTAGTGTATTTAAGATCAAGAGACTACTTGCCTGACAAGCAGCGTTTTTTGGTACGCGACAGCTATGCAAATATATGGAATAAATATAATTTTGCTGATGCAAACCCTGTTTCTAACGTTGACTACAGTGGTCACACACCACGAAAAAAAAGCATTTCAGGCTATATAGATCATGGCTTTAAAAGAGGGATACTGTTAAAAGGGGTAATTGCAGCAGTAGTTATTTCGGGCTCATTTTTATTTACCGCGGTACTGTTTCCTTTTCGGTTTGAATTAAGTGAGTTTGCGCAGAAGATTGAAAGCAATCAGGACTTAATAAAGCAATTTTGGGTAAAGAAAGCTTGGAAAAAGTCTGTTGGGAAAAATGAAATGATGGAAGCAAATAGATGGGGGAATGCAAAAGTTGCGGTATTTGAGCAGAGGCTTATAAAGTTTGGGGAGTTCTTAAAAACACTAGTAAATAGCCGGGGGGCTTCATCGGTGGCGATAATTAAATTGGCGGTTAAATCTATTACAAATTTATCGGCATCACGTGTGAAAATTTCTGCAAAAAAATGGTGGCTAAACAAAACCACTTGTAAAGATGTTATGCACCTAAAGCATAGGAGTAAATTTTTAGTAAGTCAGTCTTCTATATGAGGTTGTTTATCACTTTTATTATGGTTGAGCAGTTGGATTTTTCGCACTATATACTAGAGTTTTTGCCTTTGAAAGTTAAGAGCGTGTAGGTAATAACAATAGTTCTTTAGTGGCCAGTGTTATATAAAAATTTTTGGCTTTATCAAGGCCGACTCATTAGGGCAATTAGCAATAAAAACATCTTGACAAATATTTTTTATTTGCTACATTATTAATTAGCAGTTGGGGTAAAAAAATAGCTGCTGCATTTTCAGGTGTGAAGATTCACATTGATTTATATCAAACAACGCAGATAATCTGATTGCATCATTAGGAGAAGCGATGAGAGATAGAATGGATACCGCTATAATATTAGCATCAAAGCGAGATAATGAAGTTTTCGAGGTAAAGAAGAATGCTCACAGGCAAGAGGAAAATGGCAAAAAGCTTACCAGTGTTTGTAGTCTAGATGGTGCAAAGCAAGATGCATATAAAACGAAGGATTTGAATAAATCATGGTTGGTTGCATTAGGTGGCTTTCTGGTTATTTTTCTGATAACGGTTATAGGTGTATTTTTGTTTGTTTTTTAGCATATTGGTGAAGCAATGGG